>CBJNFW010000154.1:0-20006 GCA_966435935.1 uncultured Nocardia sp. | reverse complement strand
TCATAGGCACTTCCCGTTACGAAGGCAAAGCAGTCTGGGCGCACTCTGCCGCGTGGCGCCCAGCCCCGCGCCACTCACCGCACCCACGAGTCCACCGCCCGCCAGGCTCGCGATCATCCCGGAGCTGCGCACCGGTGCGACGGGCCGCCGGCGGATTCCAGCCCCCCTCGCCGAACTCGAACCACTCACCAACCCGCCGCACGAGCCACTCGCGAATACGCGCGCTGCGGCGGGCCCGCGGACCGCGGCAGTGGACCGCCGATGCAGTTCTGCCTCCATCGCCGAGGCCGAACCACTGTGCCCCATCGGCGATCTCCAGCCGCGAGCCTGGTTCCCGGGCGCGGCCTCGCGCCGCATCGCCGCGCTCGCGAACCCGCCAGTGGTCGCGCTCATGTCCCTGGTCGCGCTCATGTCCCCATGGCCCGCGGAACCCGCAGGCGGCGAAGCAATTCGGCGATGACGTCCTCGCCGCGAATGCGCCGCACCCACATCTCCGGGCGCAGGGTGATGCGATGTGCCATGGCCGGAACGGCGAGGGCCTTCACATCTTCCGGAATGACGTAGTCGCGTCCCTGCAACAGCGCACGGGCGCGAGCCATCTGCACCAGATCGAGTTCCGCGCGCGGGCTCGCGCCGACCTCCACCTGCGGATGGCTGCGCGTCGCCGCGGCCAGCGAGACGACGTAACCGACCACATCCGGGTGAACGGTGACGAATTCGACCGCGTGCCGCATCTCCAGCAGTCCGGCGGCATCGACGACCTGACCAACCTGCGGTGGCACCGAACCGCGTTCGAGGCGACGGCGGATCATCTGGGTCTCGTCGTCCTCGGACAGATATCCCAGCCGAAGTTGCAGCGAGAAGCGGTCGAGCTGAGCCTCGGGCAGCGGATAGGTGCCCTCGTACTCGATCGGATTGTCGGTGGCCAGCACGATGAAAGGCTGTGGCAGCGGGAAGGTGTCGCCGTCGATGCTGACCTGCCCCTCGGCCATCGCCTCGAGCAGCGCGGCCTGGGTCTTGGGCGGCGTGCGGTTGATCTCGTCGGCCAGCAGCATATTGGCGAAGACCGGGCCCTTGCGGAAGTTGAACCGCCCCGAGTTCATGTCGTAGATGGTCGAACCGATCAGGTCCGCCGGTAGCAGGTCGGGCGTGAACTGCACCCGGGTGAAGTCCAAACCCAGTGCCGCGGCGAAAGATCGGGCGATGAGCGTCTTGCCCAGACCCGGTAGGTCCTCGATCAGGACATGACCTCCCGACAGCACCGCGATCATGATCAGCTGCAGTTCGTCCTGCTTGCCGACCACGACCCGCGACACCTCGCGCAATACCGCGTCGGTGCGTTTGACGGTCGCGTCCAAAGGTTTCGTCATAGCTGAACTCGCACGTGTTTCCAACCCTGTTTTCACATTTCCTGAAGCCGACGCAGGATCTCGTCCAGCGCGGCACGGCCCGGTGCACGCGAATTGTCATCGCGCAGTTGGGAATCGGCCGGATCCACCCAGCGCCACAATTCCGGTCCGAATTGCAACCGGCCCGCGGCCTCGGTGGCCCGCCGGTCCTTGGCGATGCGATGTCCGCTCGACAGCTCGAACTCCTTGGCCAGCAACGGCCGCAGATGCCGATCCCAGTCCGCGCGGCTGCCGTCGGCTCGGTCGACGAGCATCTCCGCGCGGGCCCGCCAGCGGAACAACATCTCCGCCGGCCCGTTCTCGATATCACTGTCCGCCGGGTCGGCCGGACCGTCGGACTTCGTCCGCTCGGCCAGCGACCGCACCAGCATTCCCACCGCGCACAACACCAGTACCCCCGTCAGTACCGGCAGCAGTGCACGTTGATTGTCGTACCCGACCGCCTCGATCAGCAGGATCAACGCGATCGATCCGCCCACGATCGCCCCGCGACCCCAATCGGACATCCCGGTCATGTGCGCACCTCACCCTTGTTCGCACATGACATACGTTGCGCCACTGGGGTATTCGGGTGGCCGGTCACGATTCGGCCCTCTGCAGATCGCCCAGCACGATGCGCAGCAACTGTTCCGCCCGCATGCGCTGCCATTCCAGCATCGAGTGCGGGCTGAATCGCGCCTCCTCGAAGAGGATGACCAGCTCACGAGCCGAGGCGTCGCGCAGGACGCCGCGGTCGAACGCGCGCGCCAGCACCTCCGAGGGAGTGTCGGAGATCAGCGGAGCCACCTCGCGGGCGCGCGCGAGGCCACTTTCCATGGCGACGTAGCAGGCGATGATGGCCGCGCGCGGGTCCTTTCCCGAAGCGATCATCGCGGCCAGGCCCATCTCGGCGACCTGGGCGAGGGACACCGCCTGCTCCGCCGGTGCGGACTCCGGCTCGGCCGCCGGTGCGTGCACGCGGCGCCGAGTGCCGACCCCGACGACGATCAGTCCCACGATCGCGGCGAGGATCAGCGCACCCGCGGAAACCCCGATAACGATCATCGCGTCGGGACTCAGCGGCGATTCGACATTCGGCCCCGGTGTGGGCGGTGCGGTGGTGGACGGCTCCGCCACCGACGGTTGCGCGCCCGGACTCTGCGACGGCGACGCCGGATGCACCACACTGAGCTGATAGATCGCCCAGCTCACCGCGCCGAACACGGCGATCACCGCGAGCGAGACCAGCAGGAACAGACCGACCCGGCCCTTGCGCACCGGCCGCCGCACCCGATCCGGATGTGCGTCGGGCAGCGCCAGCGGCAGCCGATGCTGACTGGTGATCACACCCGCCAGCAGGATGACGATCGACACCAGCGAAAGGACCGGCATCAACGCCACGGCGATCACCGAAGGCGGCGACCCCACATGCGGTCCGTCACCACCCGGCAGATATCCGCGCAATGCGATGACGGCGAGCGCCAGCAGTGCGATCAGCCCGATCGCACGCGGTATCGCCGTACCCACCCCGACCACGGGCTGTTCTCCAATACTTCCGCACTGCCACGAGCAGCCACATCGTTACATGCCGAACGGTCCGTGAGAGGCGAAATCGCGAGGACAGCCGCATTTCGCCCGCATTCGGCCGGTTATGCCGAGCCGGTATGGCAGAAATTTGTGAAACAGCACATTGGGCGGGGCGATCTGTGACTTTCGGGCGACATCCGAGCTGTCGCACGTCCGGAGGTTGACCGGCCCGCATACTAGGGCATCCGAATTTCGGGCATCATCAGCAGCCGTCGACCGGCGGCTCGTGCACTGACCTGTTCGATTCGACCCGCAATGACTCAGCCACAACGGCTTTCGTTGCGCAAACCGGCGCGATGACGCGAAATCACGTTGGGCCGAACATGTTTCGATTCGCAATTCCGGATCTCGGGCGACAGCATCGCTCTCGCCATATCGAGAGGCCAGGGGAACGTTGAATCAGCAGTCGTCCAATGAATTCCGCATTCAAGCACCCTGCAGGGGGGCGTTCTCGTAACCATCGTCGTGGGCGTGGCGGTCGGCCTCGACACATTACCCATGTTTCGTCGTCGACTCGATAGTCGTGCTGGGAGTCGGTGCATTACTGATCGCCGCGCTGTTCAGCAGCGAACTACGCCGCGAAATATTACTTCTGGCTACCCCATGTGGCCTCGACCTGGGGCGTCGGGTTCCGCGGGAGCCCTGGCAGAATATCCGCTGTCTCGATCGGCACATTGGCCGTCATCGAGAAGCTCAGAGGAGCCGATCGCGCTGGAACGGCTCGCCCGCGTCGTCGCGAAACGGTTCGGCTTCGACCGGGTTTCCGCTGCCCGCAAGGACTTCGTCATCGAATGTGTCCCTGCCGAACTCATCCACTCCGACTCGATGGGCGCCTTCGTGTGGCCGCATCAGATCGACCGGGTGACGTGGAACGGCTACCGCACCACACCTGATGAGGTGTCCCGCCCGCTCGGCGAGATCGCCCCGGAGGAGATTGTCAACGCGATGAAGGCGGCATGCACCGGAGCCGAGCTCGACACCGAGTCGTTGCTTCGCGCGACCATGGCGATCTTCAACCAACGCCGTCTCACCGGTCCGAGCCGGGAGCGATTGGAAGCGACCATCGATCTCGGCCTGACAAGAGGCCGCCTCATCCGGATCGGCTCGAAGATACGTGCAGGCTCGTGATAGTTGTCCGTGCACGGTTGGTGACCTAGCGCACACCAGCCCCTGGAACGGCGCGCGGCGGTATCGAGTGGTTGCCGGCGTCCGGCGATGTCGTCGAACCTCTTGGTAAGTACCGGGGTCGGCAAGAGTGGGAGATGCCCATGCTCTTTTTCTCAGTGGCAAGTGGTGTAGTGCGACGGTAACGTTTCGGCGGTCGTGTTGAGGAACGTTGGGGGAACACTGTGCTGTCGACCGCTGTCGACCGCGAATCCGTTTCCGTACAGCGATTCTCAGCGGCCGACGGGGTGTGGCGGCGGCACGCGAGGGTGCCCGGCCGCGGGAATCTCGCACCCCTGGTGGACGAGAGACCTTAAGGACATCACGAATGCAACCGCAACCCCCGCCGGGATCGTCGAACAACCCGTCGGGACAGTCCGGGAACCCGCAGGACGGTAATCCCCAGCCACAGTCCGGATACCCGCCGGGACAGTACGGATATCCACAGCAGGGGCAGCCCGCGCCGGGGCAGGCGGGTTATCCACAGCAGGGTCAGCCTGCTGGTTATCCACAGGCAGGCCAGCCGATTCCGGGGCAGACGGGATATCCACAGGCGGCCGACCCGGCCACACAGATGCCACAAGGGCAACCCGCGCCAGGCTGGGGGCAGCAGCCCGGTTATGCACATCCGTGGCAACCCGCAGGTCAGCCAGGCTATCCACAACAGGAACAGTCCGGAGCGGATCCGACGACTCACCTGCAACAGACCCCCGGGCAGACGAACTATCCCCAACCCGGACAGGAATCAGGCCAACAGGGCTTCGGCCAACAGGGCCAACCCGCACCCGGTCAGACGAGTTATCCACAGGGACAATTCACGCCAGGACAGCAGGGTTACGACCCGAACGCGTATCCACAGGGGCCGACGATCGCCCCCGGCGGACAGCCGCAGTCCTGGGGTAATGGTGCGGCCTCCGGACTCGGTGCGACCGCGGCAGGGGTCGGCCGTCGCCTCAAATCCGGACTCGGCTCCCTTGCCGGACTGGCGGTCGTGATCGGACTGATCTACCTCGCCAGCTGGGGCTGCCACCAGATCAACAAGCCCGACGCGGAAAAGGTCCAGGTGGGCCAGTGCGTCAAGGTCGCGGGCACCACCCACGATCCCAAGGTCGACATCACCGACTGCAGCAGCATGGACGCCAACTACAAGGTGGCCGAACGCCAGGACAAGAGCACCTCGACCTGCCCCGACGGCAACTACGCGAGCGTCTGGCAGACCGGCTCCGGCGGCTACAACCTCTGCCTGCAACTGAACGTCAAGGACGGCGACTGCCTGAACAAGCAGTACGACAACACCACCAAGGTCGCCTGCGACAGCCCCGAAGCGAACTACAAGGTCACCAACGTCCTGAACAACACCACCAGCGACAGCGGCTGCAGCAACTCCGCCACCAAATACCTCACCTACTCCAAACCCGAGGAAATGGTCGTCTGCCTGAGCACAGTGCACTGACCCGATCGGCCCCGGAGAGCCCTGCGAGTACGCGTGGTTTCCGGGGCCGATTACATCCGCTCCAGCACCGCACTCGGGCAACACGGCGATTTCACGCGAAATCCGTTGCGGTGCAACGATTTCCTTCGGACTGCCGGCCACCGGTTGCTCGTACCCCGACAGCACCGGCCTCCTCCTCAACCGTGGACCGCGTGGCTGCAGTCTCCCGCTACAGCATCGGCTGGAGATCAGCGGCCGCACTGAGCAGGCTGTCAGCGATACATTCGGATCGAATCCGGTTCTCTCTCCGCGGAATACCGAGCATCCGCCGAGCAGGCACAGGATGTGGCCGACCGGTTGATACAGGCAGTTCCGGAGCTGATTGTCACTATCGACGACGAAGTCCGACCGGACCTGCCGCTGTTGCCATGCGCGCGGCTGTGGCGGCGGCCCGACCACCGGCCGGATATCGGGGCAACAGCGGACTCACTCGGACGACTCGACTGACCGCCGCCGAAAGCTATGGAACATAGGGTATTCGTCCACGCAGATGGCGCGCGCTCCCCTCGCGGAGATCATGTGCCAGGTGCACGTGTTGGAGCCGACGCTCGAACGCGCCCGAGAACTCAGAGACATCCACGGCTCCCACCCTCCCGATGAGTGCATCTCGAAGCGGCGTTTCTCGTGCTGACGGAGACTGGATGGCAACCTCGATCACAGTATGCGACAGACCCACTGCTGATAGTCGCCGACAGGAACGGACAGCGCGGCTCGAATCCTGCGCGTTCGAAGAGCAGCGCACTCGTGCCACCAGGCCGCGCTCATCCATGCACTCCCAGCGCTCCCGCTCCACTGCATCCTTCGGCAGCAGCAATTCCGCCGCGAAACGATTGGCAGGCGCCTCGTCCTTCTCGGTCGGCTCCGCGGTGGCATTGTGATGTCCGAGCGCAAGATGCGCCAGCTCGTGCGCCAGTGACCAGTTGCTCCGAAACCAACTCGGCGTAGTCGCGCGCAGAACGACCGCACGCGACCCGATCGTGAGCGAGTAGTCGGTCGTAAGCCCCGGCAGGCGAACAACATCGACGCCCAACCGATTTTCGACGACCGCGCCGAACGTCCTGACGAAATCCTCACCCAGCATTTCACGGATATGTGCGACTCTGTCGGTTAGCGACACACTCGGCGGCGGGCCATCAGGAAACGCTTCGTTGTAGACGTCGACTACCTGCGCGAGGATCTCGTCGTCGCGGGAACGCCCCGGGTTTGTAGACACACGTCGGTTCGCGTCCCAACTGTGCCGGGCAGCAATCTGGACTCGATGCGGATTCTCGTTACCGGTAGCAAGCCAGTAAAGGTCCGCATCAAGCTCCTCGGCGATCCTTGCCAGTTCGGCCGACGAGAATCCACGCTGCCCGTTCAGGGCGCGAGAGAGTGCATCGGGCTTCATACCTGCCTGCGCCGCGAGTAGTCGCTGACTCATCCCTGATGGCATCAGCGACCGAATCCGGTCACCAACTGCCGCGAGCCTCTCGTCTATAGCACCCACGCTACCGGCGATGTTGGGATTTTCCCAACGCAATTTGGGGGTACGCGACGACACAAGAGTCAGCGCATGCGACGGCAACCAGAGATAGCGGGGTGGCAGTCCTCAAAAGTTCGAAAGCCGGAATCTGACGGTGGCATATCGCCTGAGTCCGGGTCATGGGCCGACCAGTTGTGCAGGCACAGCGACGATGGTCGAGATACGGTTAGGCCGCAACTACGGGCGGTTCGCGAATACTTCGATGTCATCCAAGGCGTCTTCGGCCCGGCCGGCAGTTGCCGGGTTGTCCAATAGGCGTCGGAGGGCAGGCACGACTCGCGCTTGGTCGATCGATCTATGGGTACGTGCGACATGCCCCAATGCGGTGGCAGCAGCGATTCGCAGCTGCGCGTCGCTACTGTTGAGCAGCTCGAGCGCCCGATCGGTTACCCACTCGCCGTCCGGATCATGAACGGCCACACGCAGTATCGCTTCCCCCGCAGCTCTCTTATCGCTCGATGACATCAGTTCGAGTGCGTCATCGCGGCTCAGCGGCGTCAGGCTTTGGTAGGTGCTCAATTGATCGGTTTCCCTCGCCTGTTGACTTTCCCGGCTTTGATCAGTGCATTCTTCATGTCCTGGGTAAGTTCATCCCAGGTGCGCTGATGTCCGTGGTAGATCTCGCTGTCATTGTATGTTTCGTCGAAGACGTCGAATTCTCCGGTCTCGGGATCGTATCCGACTCGTCGCGTGCTCGTACTCTTGATTCGGACCGACTCATCAAGAGTTTCCTGTGGATGTGTCGGTTCCGGAGCCGCATCCCCGCGTTGCTCGGGCCCATGTTTGGGCGAGGCTTCGAACTTCCGTTTCTTCGTGTTGTCGTCGGCCGAGTCGCCGGCTACCGCCGCGACCACGATCGCCTCGATTGCCAACAGCTGGGCATCCGCTTTGGTGAAACTGCCGATAGCACCGAATATGCGAGCCCCGTTGGCCAGCAAGGGGATCAGGGAACTCGCGGCGATGTCGCCATCGATGGCCGCAGCTGCCGCGGTGATAGCACCCGCACCGGCAGCCTCGCCGCCTGCGGCTTCTTCAGGTACTGCCGCAGCTCCGGCACCAGCGGTCGCGAACAAGGTGAAGCCGATGACGATAGCGGTAATGACGACGGCCGCGCCCAGTGCGGCAATCGCTTTGGTCCGGTCACCCTGAATAGAACTACGGAGACTGACCAAGCTCTCGTTATGATCGGCGACGGCACCGGCAATTGATTGGGCGCCCCGGTGCAGATTCTCGGCCGCACCCGCCAAGGTGTTCAGATCGGTCTCGATCTGCCCGAGGTCGGCGATTTCGCGATGGACGGCCGATCAGGTGCCAGGCCCTTGTTCGGGTCGGTGTTGGCGTTCCACTCGCCCATTTCCCAGTTGTAGCCGGTGGTGTTGAGCACGTCGCGGTAGTTCTGTAATGCGTTGGCGTAGCTCGCGAACAGGCGGGTGAAGTCCTGGACCTGGCTGTCGTAAGAGTCGGTCCAAGTGGCGACGCCGTCGTAGTTTCCGGCCATGCCGCTGTTGGCCTTCAGCGTGGAGGTCAACGTGCCGAACGCTTGCGTGGAAGTGCCGAGAATCGTGTCGATCTTCCTCGCGGCGTCGTAATAGGTTTGCGGGCTGACCTTGATCGCGGTGCTCGGGCCGGGCGCCATCTGCTCTACCGGCCGGTCATCATGGAGGCGTTGACCTGGACTGATTCGGTGTAGGAGGTGTGGGCTTGCCGGGCGGCGTCGGACAAGTCGGCGGTGCCCTCAGCGAATTCGCGGGCACCGTCGCCCCACTCGGCGTGAGCGGTGGTGAAAGCGTCGGCGGCAACACCGTTCCAGCTACCGGAGTTCAGCGCTTTGACACGGCGGGCGATCTCGTCGAAGGTATCGGAGCAGAATCCGGTCAGCCCGTTGAGCTTTGACACGACCGCATCGAGTTCATTCAGATCGACAGAGAAATCGCTCATCAGGGCAGGTCCAGACTGGAGATGTCACTCGCACGCCGAGTATCCGAATGGATGTAGTTGTCCGCAGTGACGCCGAGCTTTTCGGCCATCTCGGTCAACGCATCGATGATCTCGGCACCGCCGCTGGAACATTCCTGCCAGCCTCGGCTGAATGTGACAGACGCGGGCCCACTCCAGGTACCGGAGGTCAGTGCTTCCACCTCGCGCCCCGCCGATTGCAGAGCCGATTGCAGCGACTGAGCCGCGTCATAGATGTAGCAGCCGAGCGCCGAAACCTCTTCCGGCACTACGGAAAGCTGCTCGGCCGTGGAAGGACTTCCCCCATCATTGCCCATGGTCTCGGATCATACCGGCCCAGCCGATTCACCTCCGAGCTGAACTTCCTGACCCGGGCGTCGAAAGCACCGTCGATGCGGGAAGCAGCCCAACGGCGGGGAGGGACGCATCCGCTCTGCGCGTTTTGCCTACCGGAAAACCGTTGGAGGAGTTCGACTTCGGGCACGCGCGAGAGTTGAAACGGGACCAGATCGCACACCTAGGCACCCTGGATTTCGTTTTCGAGAACGGATCCGCACCTTACGACACCCGACTCCCCTTCCCACCAAGCCGCTATCCCGACCCGCAACATGTCGCCAACTGGCGACGGCGGGACGGAGAAACCTGGTCGAACCACGCCAGGAGTCCTATTCGTAGTGGTGGCGGCATGACAGGACGCGGATTACCTCGTCCTCGACCTGATACACCAAGCGATGTTCCTGGGTTATCCGCCGCGACCACCAGCCGGCCAGACTATGCATCAGCGGCTCCGGCTTCCCGATGCCGTCGGCTTGGCCGTGGGCGGCGATGTCATCGAAGAGACGGTTGATCTTGCGCGCCGCTGCCCTATCGTTCGCGACCGTCCAGGTGTAGTCGTTCCACGCCTCGCTCGAGAACTGGAGCTTCACGCCACTCCCGCCGAATCGTCGTCGTCTGGTACGTCCAGACGTTCACCGGGGACGAATCCACCGGCCGCGAATTCTTCCAGCCCGCGTTGCAGATGTCTGGCATTGGCGGGAGTTCCGAGTAGATGTGCGGTCTCTTTCAGCGCCTCGTATTCGCGCAGCGACACGACAACCGCCGGTTCATGCCCCGCGCGGGTGACGACAACCTCATCGAGGTCGTCGGTAGCGGACTCGAGCACTTTCGCCAGCGTCGCACGAGCCTCGGTGTAGGAGATCTGCCTCATACGAATTACTGTACAGCTTCTCTGTACAGAAGGGAGGGAGTCTGAGGCCTTGGCGAACAGGCGGGCTCCGTCCGTCGGTTCGGTATGCAGGGACAGACGATCCATCCACGCAGCAGATCGAGCCGGTCGAGCATGTATCGCACATGCCGGGTTCCAGCGGTGATATCCGATGGTGTGCAACGGATTTCGCTGCCGGAACACCATCCCAGGGCCGTCATCGATTGCGCGGTGACATCGCCGGGAGCCACGGCGCCGCCGGCGATCGCACAGAGGTAGAGCAGGCCTGCGTCTCGCGCGAAGTGGTCGCGAATCAGGTCGGGGGTCGTCACGGCGACGTGGCGCCACGAACCTGTTCTTCGGGAACCCCATCGTCGTCCTCCTCGAGCATGAACGGGCACAGATACCGCTCGACTTCGAGATCGTGATAGCCGGCGCCACTGCGGAATTCGTGCAGATGACTGTCCGTCCAGCCGCAAGCGGCCTGCAATACCTCGTGAAGTTCGTCCAGGTATATATCCGAGGACAGCTCCAGCCGACGCCACAGCGGAGGCTTGGTGTCCCGCAGGTCGACCCGAACCCGGTAGGTCACCGCTTGCGATCGCCGTGGGCCCCGCCGCGAGGGGACCGGGCCGAGTCGATCGGCCACCGGCGGCACCACTCTCGACGACCTGCCTGACTGGGTGCCGCCCGTCGCAGTCGGCTCAACCACTGACGTTGCGAAATTCGGCGTCGTCGGTCACGAGGCGAGGATACGCACAGGCCTCACCCTGCGCCGGACCCATACGGTCGGCTGCTACACCAAGGACGAGACGCGAACTCGGGATGCGCGACATCGGCTGCGGCGGAGACGAATTCGTATGCATCGATCTCGCCGCAGTCCTCGGGCCGGAGCAGTGTCTGCGTCCCACTCCCTGGCAGGCGGTCGGCGTCGCTGGCATTTCGGAATTCGGCATCATCGATCCCGCCGCGAGGACAGGGGTCACCAGAGCTGCTCTGGAATCAGAACTGTCCACACCTGCCCCGGCGCGAAGGAGATGGCTGTACCGGTGGGGGTTGTATAGGTTGTACCTGCCTGTGGGGAGGGCCGGGACCACACGGCCGGAAAGGCTTGACCGTCGCGAAGTACGAGTGCCCGGCCGCTACCAGTCGTCTGGGCAACGGGTGAGACGCTGCCCGCGATGTCGCGGACCGTCGAATCGCGCACCCGCACACTCTGCAGCACGACCGTACTTGCCATGAGCTGTCCGGTATCGGCAGCGGTGTAGGCGGCACCGTCCATGGACACCAGCCACCGGTGGTTGCCGGGTGACCAGTCGAAACCGATCACCGAGTCCGGATACCGCGCTTGCTCATGTTGCGTGGGCCGGCCACCAGCAGGCATAGGACCGAAGTGCAGTTGCGAAGCCTCCGGCCAGCCGGCACCTACGGGCAACTGGTCAGAGCGGACGAACAGGTTGTGCGGCGCGGTGCGACTGTAGTCGCGGTAGTACGCCGCGGGTTGCCGATCGGCCGAGGCGTTCTGGAGCGAGGCGGAATCGACGGATGCGACCAATTCAGGTGCGGCACCGGAGGATGCCAGGGTCGGGTTGCCGAACTGGCCCAACAGCGTCAGATCCGTCTCCCGCGCGCTGCGGATAGGCCCGATCACCGGGGGTTTGTCGGTCGAGAACACGGCGGCCAACCGGCTCGAACCACCCTCGACCGGCTCGACGTAAACCACATCGGCGGCTCCGAGCCCTACCGGTGGCCGTGCCTGCGAACTGTTGTCTATCTTCGCGACCAGCACGGGCGCGCCTACCCGGGAAGATGTGGCCGGATCGGACGGAGCGTGCTCGGGCCGGACGCCACTGAGGTACGCGATTACAGCGCACATCCCTAGTGCCGTCACGAACGCGGCATCCCACATCCACCGTCGCTGTTGCATAGGGCAACCCCTGACGTGATTTTACGCCCGCACTCGACCACGGCAGGAGTGGTCGAGCCGGTTGCTGGTCGAGGCTCATGCCCCCGGTGAGCGCCCGCGGAACCACCCCGACGACGCACTTCGCGTGGGCACGGCCTTCCGCATGGGCGGTGAGGTGCTCGCCGGATGTAATCTCACGATCATGGTGGACACCCCTTTCGGTCGAGTCATCACGGCGATGGTGACCCCCATGCACGCCGACGGCTCGATCGACTACGACGGCCTGCAGAACCTCGCCGTATATCTCGCCGACCACGGCCATGACGGATTGCTGGTCAACGGGACCACGGGTGAGTCCGCCACCACTACCGACGAGGAGGACTACGCCTGCGTGCGGGCGGTGGTCGAGGCCGTGGGCGACCGTGTCCAGGTGATGGCCGGCTGCGGCACCAACGACACCGAGCATTCCACTCGAGCGGCGCGCGAGATGGTCGCCTGTGGAGCGGACACTCTCCTCGTCGTCACGCCGTATTACAACAAGCCGCCGCAGGACTGCATCCTCGAGCACTTCCGTCTGGTCGCCGAGGCCGGCGGCGGTGTGCCCGTCATGCTGTACGACATCCCGGGCCGGACCGGGACGGCGCTGAGCACCGATACCATTCGCCGCGCTGCCGACATTCCCGCCGTGCGCGCCGTCAAGGATGCCAAGGGCGATTTCTTCGAGGCCAGCCGGCTCATGTCGCAGACCGACCTGCTCTGGTATTCCGGCGACGACGTCGTCAACCTGCCACACCTCGCGCAAGGCGCGACCGGCATCGTGTCGGTGGTCGGTCACGTCGCGGGCGATCGCTACGCGGAGATGATCGCCGCCGTCGACCGCGGCGACCTGTCTCGGGCACGCGAGATCCACCGGCGTCTCATCCCCGCCGTCGACGCGATCATGCACGTCTCACAGGGCGCCATCCAGACCAAAGCCGCGATGAAGATGCTCGGCGTCATCTCCTCCGACGCGCTGCGCATGCCATACCGACAGGGCCCGCCGGAGCATCAGCAACGCCTGCGTGCCGGACTCGAGGATTCCGGCCTGTTGTAGACGGGCACGTGAATATCACTGTGCAGCAGCCCGATTGCCCCGCTGCACAGCGACCACGGCGCGGCCGCCCACAAAGCACCGATGCGGCAACACCGACTCCACGCCGCTCGTCTTGCCCACCCACCACTCGGCCCCACTCCTTCGACCATGTCGCCCAGTGGCGACCGATGGTGGTCGCGGTCAGCCGGATCACCAAAACAACCGATCCCGCTGGTCCCCTGCAGGTTTCGGTCGCGTCGGCTTTGCGGCGCCGTCGTATCAGCGCCCGCAGCCCCTCCTCACGCGGGAATCGTCCTGATCTTCGAACTGCGCGGCGTATACAGCAAGTCGGCCACGGCGGCGTGGTGTGAGGCGAGGACCGTTTGGGCAACGCGGCTCGGGTTATCGACGTCCCCAACGCGCTGTGCAGACAAGGTTTTCGTCAGGGAATCCCTGTACCTATTGATATCTTCGTTCGTAGAGGCGATGTCAAGAACGTGCTCAGGTTTTATCGGTCCGCGTCCATCGTCCTCGAATTCACATCCCAGACTTATATTCGGCGGTTGCGCGAAGCCGGAATACCTTTTTCTGGAGGCAGGGTCGTACCCGGCCTCGAGTACGACGTCGTCCGAGATCATCGTGCACGGGTCGAACCGAGGCGATTTCAGGCGTCCGGCTCCTGGCGGCTGCGATAGCCGAGCAGGCCCTCGACTCCTCGTAAAAAGGTGTCGCAGATGGGTTTCGGGTCGGCGAGGCAGCCCGCCGCCATGGCGCCGTCGCGCAGCATGACGAAGTGCTGGGCGGCGGGGCCCGCATCGGGTTTGCCTGTGGCGGTGAAGAGTTCGGTCATTGTGGTCAGGAACCAGTTGCGGTGGTTGAGGACTGCCTGGTGGACCGGGTGGGCCGGGTCGGGGAATTCCGCGGCGGCGTTGAGGAAGGCGCAGCCTCGGAAGCCTTTTCGCTGGATGTCGTCGGCTATGGAGCGGGCGACGGCCCGGATGATGTCGTCCGGGGTCGCGTCGGGGGCGCGGGCGGCGTCGACTCGGGCGCGGACCGCCTCGTCGGCTCGTCTCAGGTAGGCGACGAGGAGGTCGTTCTTGCCGGGGAAATGCCGGTAGAGGGTGGCTCGGGTGACCTTCGCCTCGCTGATGACGCGCTCGACGCCCACGGCGTGCAGGCCCTCGGCGTAGAAGAGGCCGGTCGCCGTGTCGAGCAGTCGTGCCCGCGCTTCCGACATGTGTTGCCCATCCGTTCCCTCGAAGTGTCGTCACCAGGCTAGCAGAAAGAACGATCGGTCTTGACAACGCAGGCCGGGTACCGCAGGCTCAGGTATACCGATCGTTCTTTCTCTGTACGGGAACGTCGCGATCGCCCACCGCTTCACCAATCGAGAGGGACCTGATGTCCAGTCCATTCGCCACCGACGCCCGCAGCCTCGATACGGCGGCCGATGCCGCCAACGGCACCAGGACGCTGCGGAATCTGTACTACGCCCGGTTCGGATTCGCCATCGTCTGGGCGGTTCCGATGATGACTGTCGCCAAGACGATCAGCCCGGGAACCGTTGCGCTACTGGTGATTTACCCGCTTTTCGACGTTGCCGCGGCCGTGATCGACTTCCGTTCCTCGGGCAGCACTCGCGCGAAGTCGCCGCTCTACATCAATATGGCGTTGAGCCTGCTCGCCACCGCCGGACTGTGCGCGGCGGTCGGATCCGGAATCCCGAATGTGTTGCGGGTGTGGGGTATTTGGGCGATCACCGCGGGGGTCGTGCAGCTGATCGTCGCGATTCTGCGCTATCGGCTCGGTGGCCAGTGGGCGATGATTCTCAGCGGTGGGATTTCCGTCCTCGCCGGTGGCAGTTTCGTCGCGATGGCGGGCGGGCCGAAAGCCGCACTCACCTCCGTCGCCGGGTACGCGATCCTGGGCGGGGTCTTCTTCCTGATCTCCGCGATCCGGCTGCACCGCATCGGAACGAAGTAGATTGTGCGCCAGCCCGTCTCGGGCATGCCGCTCAGGCTGCGGGCCGCAGATATCGCCGGGCCCATTCCTCGAAGCTCGTGACGGCGATACCGAGATCCATGGCGTATTCGGGACGGGCGGGCTGGGGCACCGCGTTCAGGAGTTCCAGAGCAGCACCCATGGCAGGCATTCCGGCGGCGAGTGCTTGTTCCTCGGTCATATTCGGTGCGGACAGCGGCGTGCCCAGTACGCGGGAGAGGACTTCGGCGATTTCGGTCATCGTCAAAAGGTCACTGGCCAAGTCGAGTTCGACGCCGTCGAACCGCTCCGGATCGGTGAGGGCCGCGGCGGCCGCGCGACCGATATCGTCCACCGCGACCAGCGACAGGCGGGTCTCCGGCTTGATGACGCCCACCAGCCCGCCTTCGATGCCACGGGGGAACAGGTACGCCATGGACGGCAGGAAGTTCTCCATGAATGTCGCCGGCTTCAGCAGCGTCCAATGCGGGAAGCCCGCCGCTCGAACCCGGTCCTCGATCGCGACCTTCGCCTTCAGGCTGATCTCGGCCATCGGCCAGCGCCCGCTGATCCAGCGCGGATCTTCGGTGCGCTGTTTCGCGCCGGATACAGACGTGTGCACGAACTGCGCCACACCCGCGGCTCGCGCACCCTCGACGAGATTGACCCCCTGCGCGATCTCACCATCGAAATCTGGTCCTGCCGCGGTGAATTCGGGCATCTGCACGGAGAATACGGCCCGCGCCCCGTCGGCCGCCCGGATGATCGAATCGCGATCGCGCAGATCGCCGGTGACCAGTTCAGCGCCGAGCGCCTCGACGGCCTCGGCTCGGGCGGAATCAGGATCGCGAACAAGCGCTCGAACTCGAACGCCCGCTGCGAGCAGTTCCCGGGCGGTAGCGCCGCCCTGCCGACCTGTGGCGCCGGAGACGAGAACTGGCGCGGAATCCATGGACATAATGCCCCTCACATGCTGATTCACTAAACGGCGTGGCCCGCCGTTTCTGTTCATCTAAGATATGGCGGGGCCCGCCGTTTAGCAAGTCAGGAGGTGACGCGATGCCCGAACACCAGCGCGCCGACGCTCGTCGCAACTACGCACGAGTCCTCGCGGTCGCGGAGGCGGAGATCGCCGCTCACGGCGCCGGCGCGTCCCTGGAGCAGATCGCCCGCATCGCGGGCGTCGGTTCGGGGACCGTCCGCCGTCACTTCCCCACCCGACGCGCCCTACTGGAAGCGGTGTCCCACAAGCGAATCGAAGCTCTCTGCGTCCGCGCGGAGGAGCTGATCGTCGCCGACGACAGTCGCGGCGCACTGCTGGACTGGTTGCACGACGTCCTGACCTACTGCGTCAACGCACGCGGCCTGGCGGCTGCCCTCTCGTACGACAGCGCCGGAACCGACCAGATGCACCACAACGCCTGCTCGACAGCACTAGAAGAGGCCGGAAAACCGTTGCTGCGCCGCGCAATTCAAGATGGCAAGGTCGCAACCAACGCAACTGTGGCGGAACTGATCATGCTGATGGTCGGCATCGCCCTCACCACAGAGGGCGGCACCAATCCCACCACCCAGGCCGATCGACTGTTCCAGTTGACGGTAGTCGGCCTACCCGAAGACCGACCCCGGTAGCCGAGTCCGGGCCACATTCGGTCACAACACCGGCCATGCCGACGCAGTCGTAATCCGCAGCAGCGCACAATGTCTCGTGACGGCCGCGAATATTCGGCGAAGCGAACGATGGCCCGTACAGCGAAATCCACGCCGAAAAGCGGCGACTCCGGCAGGTGATCGGATCCATCTACCAGCGCGGTACAGATGGTCCGGGCCGTGGAACTGCGGGCTCTATCGATATCTCGCCATCCTGCCGCGCCCCGGGCTGGGCGCGGGCCCGGGGCACGGCATGGCGCGGCTCAGGCGGCGGTGAGGACCAAACCCGATGTGGGAACGCCGGTTCCGGCCGTGACGATGATGTTCTGCACATCGGGTACGGGGTTGACCGAGGTGCCTCGGATTTGGCGGACGGCCTCGGCGATGCCGTTCATACCGTGGATATAGGCCTCGCCCAGCTGGCCGCCGTGGGTGTTCAGCGGGAGACGACCGCCTACTTCGATGGCACCGTCGGCGATGAAGTCCTTGGCCTCGCCGCGGGCGCAGAAACCCAGCTCCTCGAGCTGCATGAGGACGAAGGGGGTGAAGTGATCGTAGAGGATCGCGGCCTGCATATCCTCTGGGCGCAAACCGCTTTGGGCCCAGAGCTGGTCGCCGACCAGGCCCATTTCCGGCAGACCCGTGAGGGCGTCGCGGTAGTAGCTCGTCATGACGTACTGGTCCGCGCCGGAACCCTGTGCGGCACCGGCGATCACGGCCGGCTTCTGCGGAAGATCGCGAGCCCGCTCGGCACTCGTGACCACGATGGCCACACCGCCGTCGGTCTCCTGGCAGCAGTCCAGCAGATGCAGCGGCTCGGCGATCCAGCGCGAATTCTGGTGGTCCTCCAGCGTGATCGGCTTACCGTAGAAATGCGCCGCCGGGTTCACCGCAGCGTGTTTGCGATCGGCAACGGCCACCGCGCCGAAATCCGCACTGGTAGCGCCGTATACGTGCATATAGCGGCGGGCGACCATGGCCACCTGCGCGGCGGGAGTGCCCAGACCCTGCGGATATCCCCATGCCGCGTCGACACCCGAGGAGGTGGGCGCGGCGGCCAGCTGAGTGGAGAACTGGCCGAAGCGATGTCCGGACCGTTCGTTGAAAGCGCGGTACGCCACAACGACATCCGCGATACCGGTCGCCACCGCCATCGCGGCCTGCTGCACCGTCGCCGCCGCCGCACCGCCGCCGAACGGAATGTTGCTGAAGAACTTCAGATTCGGCACACCGACCGCGCGAGCCACCGCGGCCTGGGTGTTGGTGTCCATCGTGAACGTCGTGAGGCCGTCCACATCCGCGGGCGTCAGCCCGGCATCCGCCAGCGCGGCGTTTACCGCCTCGGCGGCCAAACGCAGTTCGCTACGGCCCGAATCCTTCGAGAAGTCGGTGGCCCCGATACCCACGATGGCGGCCTTGCCGCTGATCCCCGTACTCATGCTGTGTCCACTGCGCATGAGCGAGGAGCCTCCGTGGTTACGCTTCGCTGCCGCCTCCGGCCCTGACTCACTCATGCGGTCTCCTGCAGTTCGATCACGGCCTTGGCGGTGATGTGGTCGCCGAGGCTGTCCCGGCCCACCACGTCGATGTGCACCTGCGAACCCTCGACGGCGGTGACGGTTCCGCTCAACGTCAGCGTGTCACCCGCGTACAGCGGCACGCCCAGGCGCAGGGCCAGCGATTTCACGATCGCGCCGGGCCCGGCCCAGTCGGTCACGAACCGCTGCACCAGTCCGGTGTCGGTGAGGATGTTGACGAAGATGTCCTTCGAACCCCGCTGCACCGCCTTGTCCCGGTCGTGGTGCACGTCCTGGAAGTCCCTGGTGGCCAGGGCAGAACTGACCACGAAGGTCGGATCGGCGTGAACCACCAACTCGGGCAACGCATTTCCGACCTGCACTGCCGAAAGTCGCAGAGTCCCGCTCACGACTCCACCTCGCTGACGCTCGGCTCCGTCGTGCGCGGTGCGCCCTGTGCCGATGGCTCGCTCGCAAGCTCACTCACTGGGACCGCCTTCCAGTACGGCAGCGTGTTGTCATCGTCGAGCTTCTCGAAGGCCACCTCGACCGGCGTGCCCACGCCGACCTCGCTCGGCTCGATGCCGCGCAACTCACCGAGCACGCGCACGCCCTCCTCGAGTTCGACCAGGGCGACCACGAACGGCAATGTCCGTCCGGGCACCTTCGGCGCGTGGTGCACCACATAGCTGAATACGGTGCCGCGGCCCGATGCCACGACGTAGTCCGGCGTCTTCTCCTTGTCCTGCCACAGCGCCGGAATCGGCGGATGACGCAGCGAACCGTCCGGCAGACGCTGAATCCGGAGTTCGCCGAGTTTGGCTCCCTCCCAGAAGAATTCGGTGTCCTTGGAGACGATCGGCCGGACCCGCTTGCTCAGATCCGCTTGCGGCGCGGCGGCTTTGCCGGTTCCGGGAATGAATTTCAGCATCCGGAACGACATTTCGGTGACGGCCTCGTCCCCGACGTACCAGGTCAGCAGGTAGGTCGCGAACCAGCCCTCGCCCAGCGCGGTGCGCTTGGGGCCGACCAGATCCTTCAAGCGCGTTCGCGCATAAGGACGCTCGCCGAGCCGCAGATACCGGTGATAGGTCTGCTCGCAGTTCGTGGCCACCACCGAGGTGTACCCGGCGGCGTCGAGCAGGTCGTTGACCGCGTTCATCGGATCGTCCGAGGGCCGCGCGCCGTGCAGGCCGGGCATGGTCCACACCTGCGCCATCGCGGGCGGCGCGACGATGCCCGGATGCCCCGCGGCGCGCGCGGCCTCCTCGTCGACGTAGATCGGGTTCGCGTCGCCGATGGCCTCGACCCAGTTGTTGATCATCGGCTGATTCACCGGGTCGCGACCGTAGCGGGGGGCGCATTCGCCCTCGGCCATGATCCGATCCCCGGCGGCGACGATCTGGTCGGCTGTGCTGGTTTCCGGCACTCCAGGCTCCTATCTCGGTACGCGTGGCAGCTGCAGACCGGCGGTGGCGATGAGTTCGCGCATGACTTCGTTGACGCCGCCGCCGAAGGTCACCACCAGGTTCTGCTTGGTGCGCCGGTCCAGCCAGCCCAGCAGTTCC
>CBJNFW010000153.1:0-20044 GCA_966435935.1 uncultured Nocardia sp. | reverse complement strand
CTCGACCAGATCCCGGGCCCGCCCCGCGCCCGCACCACCCGCGCGGGCGGCCAGTCGGGTCAGCTCGTCGAGGAATTCGCCGCCACGCTGTTCGGCGGACCGCTCGTAGCGGCGGTGCAGCAGGGTGTGGACGGCGTCGATACCGCTGACCGCGTGCAGTATCTGCCGGATCGTCTGCGGGCCCAGGTCCGGGTCGCCCTGCAGCGCCGCCAGCGCGGTCGACACCCCGAACAGGCCCCAGCGCGCGATCACCGCCTCGCGCTCGGCGGTATCGGGGCCGAAGTCCGCAGAGCAGAACAGTTCGGCGGTCAGCGTGAAGGACGGATCGGTGGTGGCGATATGCCTTCGCAGCGTGGTCAGATCCTGCTGCGACGGTGTGCCGGATCTGGTCCGCACGGCCAGTTCGGAGACCACCGGCAGGGTCGCCATCCCCATTTCGCCGGCGCACTGGTCCACCGCCGCGACCGCATCTGCCCAGCGGGAACCGACGGCATCGGCCTTGTTCAGCACCACGACGGTCCGGTCGCGCGGCAGCCGGGACAGCACCGCGCGGTCCCCCGGCTGCAACGCCGAGGACAGCACGTACACCAGCAGGTCGGCGTCCAGCACCGGATCCGGGCGGCCCGGTTCGTCGACCGGGGTGGTCTCCTCGGCCGAGATCAGCGCCAGCGCCCGCAACAGGGTGGACTTGCCCGCGCCCGCACGGCCCGTGACCTGGATGCGCACCGGACGCCGCCACGCGCTCGCGGCGGCGGCCACCTGTTCGGCCACCCGCGGATCCGTGCCCGGACCCGTGCGCAGATTCCCGATCAACTGGTCGAGTTCCGGTGCGGCCCCGCCCGATCCGTCGACCGGCCTGGCTGCCGCGGAGTCTGTCGGCACGGTACTACCCCCTTCCGGCGGGCAATTCTCGCAGAACTCGCCCGGATTGTCGGCACGGACCACCGTATTCACCCCGCCGAATATCGAACCTGAACCCCGGCCCGTCAACCGTCCGCCGCCAGCCGCACCCGACACGACGAGAACGCCGTGCTCGAGAGCCATGGACCGGGTGCGGTTCGGCGGACCGGGTGCGACGGAATCGAAGGCCGCCGCACCCCACCGGTCCGCGCCGCGCACAGGCCCCGACCACGGCCGGAACCCCGGCCGGCCATCCGTCCGTCCAGCGGATCTCGGCGACCTCGCACCCGTCCGAGGCGTTGAAACCCGGGGAGCCGACAGCACATGTTGTGTCATTGATCACAGGACGCAATCGGGAATCGACCTCGGATGGCGGCTGTTTTATTGAGACACAGCACAATTCGGATGTGGCGCGGTTTTCGGGTGAACATCCGGTCGCCTAGTCTGAGGCCGTCGGCGGCACCGCCGATGTGGGGCAGGGCTGTGCCCGGCACCGGTCCGCGCGGACGGGTGCGGGTGAACGGCCTGGTCACCAGGCTCAGTGAGGAGGTTGCGATGACCGTCATCGAGGACGTCATCGGACAGGGCGACGCGGCTTCCCGCGTCCGGAACACGATCGACACGCGTCCGTTGCTGCCGTCACAGGATCCGTTCCTGGTCCCGCCGACCGACCTCGCCCGCCACGCCCCCGGCGCGATCCTGCGCAGCCGTGCGGTGCGGATCGGACTGTTCGGCCTGGTCCCCCAGCGGGTGTCGGCCTGGCAGCTGCTCTATCGCAGCACCGATATGCACGGCGGGCCGGAGGTCGCGATCACCACCGTGCTCCTGCCCGACGGCGCGGACCCGGACGCCGAACGCCCGCTGCTGGCCTTCGAATCGGCGATCGACGCGACCGCCGAGCAGTGCGCGCCGTCCTACGCGCTGCGCCTGGGCGCGTGCGCGCCCGGTTCGATCACCCAGCTGGAGTGGGTGCTCGTCGCGGGCGCGCTGCGCCGCGGCTGGGCGGTGAGCATCGCCGACCACGGGGGTTCGAACGGTAATTTCGGCGCCCCACGCGAACCCGGCTACCGCTCGCTGGACGGTATTCGCGCGGCACTGCGCTTCGCCCCGCTGGGCCTGCACGCGCGCACCCCGGTCGCGGTGTGGGGCTATTCCGGCGGCGGTATGGCCGGCTCCTGGCTGGTCGAGATGGCCCCGGCGTACGCACCCGAACTCGATATCGTCGGCGCGGTACTCGGCGCACCGGTCGGCGACCCCGGACAGGTGTTCCTCGGCCTCAACGGCGGACGCTTCGCCGGATTCCCGCCGATCATGATCGGCGCGCTGCGCCGCCTCTACCCGGCCCTGGACGAACTCCTGGAGGCCGAACTGAACGCCGAGGGCCGGCTCCTGCTGGAACTGGCCGGCCGTTCCGCGCCGATTCTGGCGCTGTCCCGCCTCACCGGACGCGATGTCGGCGACTACCTCACCCGGCCGCTGGCCGAGGTGCTGGCCGAACCGGACATGTGCGCGATGTTGGACGAGCTGCGGCTGGGCGGTCAGATCCCGAACTGCCCGATCCTGATGATCCAGCCGGTGAACGACCAGGTCATCAACGTCTGCGCCATCGATGAGCAAGTCGCGCGCTACCGCCGCGGCGGCGCGAACGTCACCTATCTGCGCGACCGGCTCAGCGAACATTTCTCCCTGTTGCCCCTGGCCACACCGCTGAGCCTGGACTGGCTCGCCGACCGGATCGCCGGACGCCCGCTGCCCGAGCCGAGCACCCGCACGGTCTGGTCGGTGGTGACCGATTCGTCGAGCTGGCGAGGTCTGCTCGAAATGACAATCACCGCAACGCGAGTCGCGCTCGGACGACCGCTGCGCGGCGAGTCGGGCCCGCGGCCCGGCCCGGCCCGCACGCTGGCGGCCTGATCGGACGTCCGGGAAGGGTTGCGCGGTCGCTTGCTGTGCTGATCATCCGATACTGGACAATGGACGCCGTGAACGACGCCGCGAACCACACTGCAGAGCCGGTCCCAGGGCCGCGGTCCACGGCTTCGACGACGGTCGACCGCGCGGTCGGCGCGCCGGATCCGGCCGCCTCGGGGACCACCGGACCGAGCCACCCGACCGGCTCGCGCCTGCACCCCCGCGTCACCAGCTTTCGCTCCCGCCGTGGCGCACTCACCGCTACGCAGCAGCAATCCTGGGCCCGGACGTGGCCGCGAATCGGCCGCGATGTTTCGGATGAACCGCTCGACGCGGCGGCCTGGTTCGGCCGGCAAGCCCCGCTGATCGTCGAGATCGGCTGCGGGACCGGCACAGCGACCGCCGCGATGGCCCAGGCCGAACCGCAGTTCGATCTGATCGGCATCGAGGTCTACAAGCCGGGCCTGGCGCAACTGGTGCAGCGCATCGAGCGCGAGGGCATCGAGAACATCCGGTTGCTGCGCGGCGACGCGGTGGACGTCCTCGAACACATGATTGCCAAGGATTCACTGACCGGGGTACGGGTGTTCTTCCCCGACCCGTGGCCCAAGGCTCGGCACCACAAGCGCCGCCTGCTGCAGCCCAGCACGATGACGCTCATCGCCAGCCGCCTGCGCCCCGGCGGAATCCTGCACGTGGCGACCGACCATGCCGGTTACGCAGAGCACATCGCCGCGGTCGGCGCGGCGGAACCGCAGTTCATCGGCCTCAACGAGGCCGCGGGCGGCGATCGCGACAGTTTCGCCGAATCCGCTCCGATCGGCTTCGACCGGCCCGTGACGAAATTCGAAAGTAAGGCGCATCGGGCCGGAAGCGACATCACCGAGCTGATTTGGGGGAAGATCGACTCATGAGCGTGCGACGCGAGCGAACAGTTAGCTCAGCCATTCCCGCCATCGATGGCGCACTGTCATGACGGTCAGCGAGATCGACCATGACGTGATGGACGTCACAGGGATGCCGCACGACGCTCCGTCCGGGCGCGCGTCCTCCCCGTCCACGGCGAGTTCCGGGGCCGGATCGGCTCCGCAGGGCAGCGGCACCGACGTGCGGCGGGTGCTGCTGGTCTGGGACGCGCCGAATCTCGACATGGGCCTGGGCGCGATCCTGGGCGGGCGTCCCACCGCGGCGTACCGGCCGCGTTTCGACGCGCTCGGCCGCTGGCTGCTGGCCCGCACCGCCGAACTCTCGGTCGGCGGCAGCGGCCGGGTGGAGGCCGAGGCCACGGTGTTCACCAATATCGCGCCCGGCACCGCCGATGTGGTGCGGCCCTGGGTGGAGGCGTTGCGCAACGTCGGGTACGCCGTCTTCGCCAAACCCAAGATCGACGAGGATTCCGACGTCGACAGCGATATGTTGGCGCACATCGAATTACGCCGCCGCGGCGCGGGGCTGGCCGGGATCATGGTCGCCTCCGCCGACGGCCAGGCGTTCCGCGAACCCCTCGAGGAGATCGCCGCAGGCGGCGTCCCGGTGCAGGTGCTCGGATTCCGCGAGCATGCGAGCTGGGCCGTGACGTCCGATATCCTCGAATTCATCGACCTCGAGGACATCCCGGGAGTGTTCCGCGAACCACTTCCGCGGGTCAGCCTCGAATCGCTGCCCGACGAGGGAGCCTGGCTGCAGCCCTTCCGGCCGCTGTCCGCACTGCTCACCTCCCGCCCCGCGCAAGGAGTCGCTTAAAGTGTTCACCCGCTGGGGCGATTTGGTCTACCGATTCCGTTTTGCCGTACTGGGCGTGATGGTGGCCGCACTGCTCGGTCTGGGCGCGTTCGGCCTCGGTTTGGACAAACATCTCAGCTCCAGCGGATGGGACGATCCCGGTTCCGAGTCGACACAGGCGGCGCAGCTGCTGGATTCGACGTACGGCCGTGACCACACCGGTGACGTCATCGTGCTGTACACCGCGCCGGACGGGAAGACCGTCGACGATGCGGCGTTCAGCAAGCCGATCATCGAGAGTCTGACCAATCTGCCCAAGCAGCATCCGGACGAGATCGACAAGGTCTACATCTCACCCTGGAACGTGCCGGGTGCCGCGCAGTTCTCGCCCGCGGTCACCGTGAGCAAGGACCGCAAGGTCGCCTTCGCCGCGATCGAACTCAAGGGCGACGACGACACCTCCACGATGAACAACTACCGGGAGGTCAAGGGGGCCTTCGACATTCCCGGGGTGAAGGTGCAGGTCGCCGGTCTGCAACCGGTTTCGGGCACGCTGAACGACACCATCGCCTCGGACCAGCGGCGCATGGAGGTCCTGGCCATCCCGGGCGTCGCTGTGCTGCTGTTCTTCATCTTCGGCGGCATCGTGGCGGCCGCGCTGCCGCTGATCGTGGGTGGTCTGACGGTCATCAGCGCCAACGGCATCGTCATGGGCATCACGAAGTTCACCGAGGTGAACTCGTTCGTGGGCGCGGTGGTGTCGATGATCGGGCTGGGCCTGGCGATCGACTACGGATTGTTCATCGTGAGCCGGTTCCGCGAGGAACTGGCCGACGGGTACGACACCCGCGCGGCCGTGCGACGCTCGGTCATGACCGCCGGACGCACCGTCGCGTTCTCCGCGACGATGATCATCGCGGCCAGTGCGAGCATGCTGCTGTTCCCCCAGGGCTTCCTGAAATCCGTCGCCTACGGCACGATCGCCACGGTCGCCCTCGCCGCGGTCGCCTCGCTGACGATCCTGCCCGCCATCCTGAGCATCCTCGGCAAGCGCGTGGACATGTTGGGGCTCAAGTGGTTCCGCAAGACCAAGACGACCGAGGAGATCGAGAACGGCTTCTGGGGCCGCAGCACGCAGTGGGTGATGAAGCATCCGCTGAAGGTCGCGGTCCCGCTGTGCATCGTGCTGCTGCTGCTGATCATCCCGGTGAAGAATCTGCAGTTCGGCGGGATCAGCGAAACCTATCTGCCGCCGGACAATCCGACCCGCCTCGCACAGCAGCAGTTCGACGAGCTGTTTCCGACCCGGCGAACCGATCCGATCAACCTGGTGATCGTCACCCAGGACCCGACGAAGATCTATTCGATTCTGCAGCAGGCGGATCAGGCTCCCGGGCTGACCGGACAGTTCGCGATTCCGGGCCAGCCGCCCACCGGATCGGACGTCTGGAAGACCTCCACCACGCTGAGCGATTCGGACAACGCCAACGCCACCATCGACTATCTGCGTTCGATGAGCGTGCCCGACGGTGTGGACGTCTACATCGGCGGAACACCGGCCATGCAGAAGGACAGCGTCGACGCGCTGCTGAACCGGATGCCGCTGATGGTGGTGCTGGTCGTCTTCGTCACCACGCTGCTGATGTTCCTGACCTTCGGTTCGCTGGTGCTGCCGATCAAGGCCGCGTTGATGAGCGCGCTCGGCCTCGGATCGACATTGGGCATCCTGACCTGGATCTTCATCGACGGTCACGGGGCCGGGCTGATGAATTTCACACCGCAACCGATCATGTCGCCGGTGCTGGTGCTGATCATCGCGATCATCTACGGCCTGTCCACCGACTACGAGGTGTTCCTGCTCTCCCGCATGGTCGAGGCGCGCGCGGTGGGCGCGAGTACCACCGAGGCGGTCAAGTCCGGCACCGCGCAGACCGGCCGGATCATCACCGCCGCGGCGTTGATCCTGCTGGTGGTCACCGGCGCGTTCGCCTTCTCCGATCTGGTGATGATGCAGTACATCGCGTACGGCATGGTCGCGGCGCTGCTCATCGACGCCACCGTGATCCGCATGCTGCTGGTGCCCGCGACCATGAAGCTGCTCGGCGACGACTGCTGGTGGGCCCCGGCCTGGATGAAGCGGATCCAGGCGAAGGTCGGTCTGGGCGAGCCGATGCTGGGCGATGAACGTCCCGGCGGCGGCGAGGTGGTCGACCTGGTCAAAACCACGCCCGTCACCGATCCGGTGACCATGCAGATCCCGATGATGCCGGATGGGACGCCGGCCAAGTCGAGCCGTAAACCCAAGCGCGCCAGGCTCATTCGGCATGCCGATCCCGAAGCGCCGACCGAGCGGCTGGACACCCCGGACACTCCCGAGGCGAAGGCGGACGCGAATACGGACACCACGGAGTCCAAGGCCGCGCGCAAATCGCGGGCCAAGTCGCGCATCCTGCCGCCGCCGGGCGTGCTGCAGCGGCCCGATCAGCCCGAATCCCGCGCCGACACCCCGGCTCCGGCTCCCCCGCCGCCCGGATCGACGCCGCCGCAGTCCTCACTGAATCTGCCGGGCGTCACGCCGGTGACCGCCCGCGAGACGACCGCGCGTCCGCCCGAGGTCTCACCCCCGCGCGATCTGCCGCGTCCGCCGGTGCCGCCGGGTTCGGGGATGTCGGATCCGGCCGAATCCGGTGCGACGCCGGACACGCCGGCCGGCCCGACCCCGCGCATCCTGCCGCCGCGACCCAAGCAGTCCGCCGTGCCGCCGCATCCGGCCGCCCGCGCCCAGCGTTATCAGCCGCACGACGAGACCGAACCGACCGAGGCCGAACCCGCGGTCGCCCCGGCCGATTCCGCCGCCGACGCGCAGACCACGCCGACCCCGGCGACCCACGCCTCGCCGGCCGATTCCCGGCAGGAGGCCAACCGCAGCAGCATCGAACAGTGGATGGCCGATCTGCGCTCGTCTCGGAACCGCCCCGCCCAGCCCGACGATTCCGAGGAGGGCAGGCACCACGGCGGCGGCAGTAACCGGACCGTCAGCGTGAACGAACTACTCCGCCGTCAGAACCGCGAGTGAGCACCGCGCTCGGCCGGTGACCGTGCCGCGCGGATCGGAATTCCCGTGTCGCATATATGCCATCCGACGCGAATGCGCCGACGTTCCGGCGCTGGCGCACTTTCGGTGGTTGTACCCGCCTCTGGCCTTCCGTGGCGGCGATCAATTCTGCCTGCTGCGCGAAACACCGACTACAGCAAGGTCATTCACTTCTCATGCGATGCAGCGGACCCGGCGGCACTTGCATGACCACCGAATGTGCACCAGAGCCGACGTTCGGATACGCCCGGCGACCGATCAGAATCCGGACATCATCCGCCGCCACTGCACCGCGAGCGGCTGTTTGGCGGTGACCGAACCGAACCGCAGCCGGCCGTGCACGACCACGTGCAGCGGCCCGATCGGCGGGCCGGTGCGCACCTTGTTGTTCACGCTGGACCCGATCAACTCCAGCCCGTCCACGTCCACGGTGGCCGCGCCGGGCAGGATCAAGGTCAGCGAACTGCAGAAATCGTCCATGCGCAGCTCGACCACCTGCGTGGACATCACCGCCTGGGTGAAATCCAGACTGACGCTGGAGCAGTAGTTGTTCAGGTACATCGTCGGGGGCACATGCCACGCGCCCTTGCGGTTCACCGAGGAGATCCGCGAGCGGATGGTCGCCGACGCGGCGGGCGGGGGTCCCGGCGGCGCGTACGACGGCGTCGCCCGCACGGCCGGATCGGGCTGGCCCACCAGCCGCACCCCCGGCAGGTCGATCAGCACAGCGTTGAGTTCGCCGCGGGTCTTGGCGGCCAGCGCGGTGTCCATCCGTTCGGTGAACTCGCCGAGCGAGAGCATCCCCAGCCCGACCGCCCGTTGCAGCAGCATCCCGACATGTTCGCGTTCCGCGTCCGAGACCCGCAGATCCCGATCCCCCGCCGCACCCCCGGTCTCGGGAACCGGCCCGGCGGAAACCGTTTCACCAGCCATGACATCGAGGCTACCGACGTCACGGCCCTGGCACATCAGGGCGATCCCTGATGTTCCGCCCGATCCGAACCCCGTCGGCGTGTGGTCGACGACACCGGAAACCGGCATTCCCGTCCGGTGCGCACACGTGCCCGCTGCGGTCGCGGCGGTTAGGCTCGGCCGGGTGACTGACGTTGATCCGGGCCGGGACGGGGCCGATGCGCAGGACTCGACGGCGCGCGAGGGCGGGACCGGCCGACGGATCGCAGCCGACTCGGTACATCCGTTCGTCCGGGTGAGCGCCGAATGGTGCTGGCGAATGCTGGTCATCGTGCTGGCGGTCGTGGTCATCGGCTACCTGTCCCGGCGGCTGGCCACCGTGGTGATCCCGGTCGCGATCGCGCTGCTGGTAGCGGCGCTGCTGGTGCCGCTGGTGGATCTGTTGCAGCGCCTCGGCGTGCCGCGCTCGATCGGGGTGTTCGTCTCGCTGGTCGGCTCGCTCGGCGTGATCGCCGGGGTGTTCACCTTCGTGATCGAGCAGTTCGTCACCGGTGTTCCGCAGCTGGCCAACGAATTCAAGACCAGCGTCCAGTCCATTCAGGACTGGCTGATCAACGGCCCGCTGCACCTGAGCAACGACCAGATCCGCAATGCCGGCGACACCATCGTGAAAACGCTTGAGCGCAACCAGGATTCGCTCACCAACGGCGCGCTGACCACCGCGGCCGCGATCGGCGAATTCCTCACCGGCACCTTCCTGACGCTGTTCATCCTGATCTTCTTCCTCTACGGCGGCAATCAGATCTGGGAGTTCGTCACCCGCGTGGTGCCGACCCCGCAGCGCGAACGGGTGCGCACCGCCGGCCGGCTCGGTTTCGGGACGCTGGTCGGATTCGTGCGCGCGACCGTCGCGGTGGCCGCGGTGGACGCGATCGGCATCGGCACCGGCCTGGCCATTCTCGGGGTGCCGCTGGCGCTGCCGCTGGGCACGCTGGTGTTCATCGGGGCGTTCATCCCGATCATCGGGTCGCTGCTGGCCGGTTTCATCGCGGTGTTCCTGGCCCTGATGACCAAGGGCCTGGTCACGGCGCTGATCGTGCTGGGTATCACGGTCGCGGTGATGCAGCTGGAAAGCCATGTGCTGCAACCGTTGCTGCTCGGGCGCGCGGTGCGGATCCATCCCCTCGCTGTGGTGCTCGCGATCACCACCGGCGTGGTGCTGTACGGCCTGGTCGGCGGGCTGCTGGCGGTGCCGTTCGCGGCGGTGATGAACACCGCGATCCACTCGCTGCTGTCCGGCAGTTCCGAGGAGTTGTATCAGGAGCTCAACAGCGGCGCGCCGCGACAACCGATGTTCCACGCCCAACCCGACGAGCCGGATCCGGATCGGTACCGACTGCCCGATCCCGATGCGGGCGAAGCCGAGCCCTCCGAGTCCGCCTCGAGCACGCTCACCCCGAAGACCGGATCCACCGAAACCGGCAAGAGCGAGTCCGGTGAGACCGCGGGGACCGAGGATGCGCGTTGACGGACGCTGCTGATGGCCGTCGGCATGAAACGTGAACCGCGGACGTCCACGGGCACAGCCGACGGTTCCGGCTGATGCCCCTGGGCGTGAAATGCGCACCCCGAACAGCCGCGGATACCGGGGCGACCGCGCCGCTGTGGCGTGCCGCGCAGGCATTTCGGCTGGTCACCGCGCTCTATGCGATCGGTCAGGAGGTCGCGTCGGCGCCGCACTACATCCATCCCGGACTCAGCTGGCTCCTGATCGGGCTGCTCGTGCTGTGGTCGATCGTCTCCGCGCTGTTGTTGTCGCAGTGGCGGATCAGCGCGCCGGCGCGGGTCCGCACGGCCGTGGTGATCGGCGATCACCTGGTGGTGATCGCGCTGATGGCCGCAACCCGGCTGGTCGCCGATTACGCCTGGTTCCACGGACATCAGACCGTGCCGACGACGTTGTGGGCGGCCAATGCGGTGATCGCCGCGGCGATCGCGTCGGGACCGGTGGGCGGGGTCCTTTCGGGTGTGCTGATCTCGGCGGTGAGCATCGTGGTTCGCGCGCAATGGGAGTTGGATCTGTGGTCCGACGCGACCGCGCCGATGCTGGTCTCGGTCGGCCTGGCGCTGGGTCTGGCGGCCGACACCGCCCGCCGCGCGCACCGGCAGTTGCAGCGCGCGGCCCTGCTCACCGCGGCCGCCCGCGAGCGCGAACGGCTCGCCCGCGAGGTGCACGACGGCGTGTTGCAGGTGCTCAGCTACATCAAACGTCGTGGCAGCGATATCGGCGGTGCCACAGCGGAATTGGCACAGCGGGCCGCCGAACAGGAAGTGGCGCTGCGGGTGTTGCTCTCCGAGCAGAGCGCGCCCGCGCCCGACCTGCCCGATTCCGCCGGCGCCGAACAGGATCTGCGTCCGCTGCTGACCGCGCACGCCTCGCCCACGGTCTCGGTCTCGGCCCCGGGGGATCCGGTGCCGGTCGCCCGCGAGACCGCCCGCGAACTCGCCGCCGCGGTGGCCGCCGCGCTGTCCAACACCGCCCTGCACGCCGGTCCGAACGCGAAAGCCTATGTCCTGCTGGAGGATACCGGCGACGAGGTGATCGTCTCGGTGCGCGACGACGGTCCCGGCATCCCGGACGGACGCCTGGTCGAGGCCGCCGCCCAGGGCAGAATGGGAGTGTCCCGGTCCATCCTCGGCCGCATCACCGCCCTCGGCGGCACCGCCGACCTGCGCACCGACGACGGCACCGAATGGGAGTTCCATATCCCCAGGCACCGAGAGACGAGGAGATGAGCCGGTACTCCGATCGGCACGGGGCCGCCGCCGCCCCGGAAGACTCCACACCATCGAATGCGCCCGCGCCACCGGCGAACCCGGCGGCTCCGGGCGTACCGGCACGTCTCGCGCCACCGCGCGGTCCGGCGGGCGAGCCGGCCGGTTCACCGGAAAGTACCGCTCACCAACCAATTTCAGTGATGGTCGTGGACGATCACCCGATGTGGCGGGACGGGGTGTCGCGGGATCTGACCGAGGCCGGATTCCAGGTGTGCGCCACGGCCGACGGGGTGGCCGCGGCCGCGCGACGCGCCGCGGCGGTGCACCCCGACGTGGTGCTGATGGATATGCAACTGCCCGACGGGAGCGGCGCGCAGGCCACCGGTGAAGTTCTGCGGGTGTCGCCGGACAGCCGGGTGCTGGTGCTGTCGGCCTCGGCCGAGCGCGCCGACGTCCTGGACGCGATCAAGGCCGGGGCCACGGGATATCTGGTCAAGAGCGCGTCGGCGGCCGAGCTGATCGCCGCCGTGCGCGCCACCGCCGCTGGTCAGGCCGTTTTCACGCCGGGTCTGGCCGGTTTGGTGCTCGGTGAGTACCGTCGCATCGCCGGCGCGCCCGCCGACCGCGACGCGCCGCACCGGCCCGCCCTCACCGACCGGGAGACCGAGGTTCTCCGGTTGGTCGCCAAGGGGTTGTCCGCCAAACAGATCGGCACCCGGCTGAGCCTGAGCCACCGCACGGTGGAGAACCATGTGCAGGCCACGCTGCGCAAACTGCAACTCGCGAACCGGGTGGAACTGACCCGCTACGCGATCGAACAGGGCCTCGAATAACGCCCCGGCACAGCGGGACACCGTTCCGGACAGAGTCACGGACCCGCGAACGCGGCTACGACGCGCGGTAGATTGGTGATCGTGTCACCGTCCGCGCGAGCCGCCTGCGCCGCACCTCCCACATCTCGGTAGCAGGCATGGACTCGACACATCTGGAAGCGGTCAAGCAGACCATGCGGACGCGCTGGCCGCTGTACCTGGCCTCGATGCTCGCCGCCAACGCCTTCGGTGCGATCCTGGTCTACGCCTTCATCCAGTACGGCCTGCCCGCCCCGGAGGGCTCCCCGACCGGCGTGCGCCGCACGGGTCTGCTGGTGCCGGGCCTGGTCTTCGTGATCGGCGGCGTGCTGAGCCTGACCGCCTCGGCGCTGATGCTGCGGCCGGTGATGCGCTGGCAGGTGCGCGGCGGACCGCCGAGCCGCCAGGAACAGATGGCCGCCCTGCACGCCCCGCTGCGGCAGGCGATCGTGCACCTGCTGCTGTGGCTGGTGGGCGGCGCGGTGCTGGCCGCGACGATCATCGTGGACACGCCGCAACTCGCGGGCGCGGTCATCGTCACCGAATGTATGGCCGCCACCATCGTGTTCGGTTTCACCTACATGCTGGGTGAGCGGATTCTGCGTCCGGTCGCGGCGCACGCGCTGTCGATGGGCACCTTCGATCACACCCTGACCCCCGGCGTCGGCACCCGGATGGCGATGACCTGGGGGATGGGCACCTTCGCGCCGGTCATCGCGATCGTGCTGCTGTGCACCACGCAGATCACCTCCCAGGTGCACTTCTCCTCGCGCTCGCTGGCGGTGTCGATCCTGCTGCTGTGCGGCGTGGTGATCATGCAGGCGCTGGCGCTGTCGATGCTGACCGGCGCGAGCATCTCCGATCCGGTGCGTCAGCTCTCCCGGGCCATCGACCGGGTACAGGAGGGCGCCCGCGACGTGCAGGTGGAGGTGTTCGACGGTTCCGAGATCGGCCTGTTGCAGGTCGGGTTCAACCGGATGATGGAGGAGGCCGCGCAGCGCCGCGAACTTCAGGAACTGTTCGGCCAGCACGTCGGCGAGGAGGTCGCCCGCCGGGCGCTCGAGTACGGCACCGAACTCGGCGGTGAGACCCGGTTCGTGGCGGTGCTGTTCGTCGATATGGTCGGCTCCACCGCGACCGCCGCGGAACGCCCGCCGACCGAGGTGGTCAGCCTGCTCAACGAATTCTTCCGCGTCGTGGTGGACGTCATCGACCGGCACAACGGCCTGATCAACAAGTTCGTCGGCGATGCCGCGCTGGCCATCTTCGGCGCGCCGCTGGACCGGCCCGACGCGCCCACCGCGGCCCTGGCCGCCGCACGCGATCTGCGCGAGGCGTTGCGCGAGGTGCCCGGCCTGGACATCGGCATCGGCGTCTCGGCCGGTCTGGCCGTCGCCGGGAACATCGGCGCGGCCAACCGCTTCGAGTACACCGTGATCGGCGATCCGGTGAACGAGGCGTCCCGGCTCACCGAACTGGCCAAGGAACGTCCCGAACGCGTGCTGACCTCGGGCAGCGCACTGTACTTCGCGGATCCTTCCGAACAGGCGCACTGGGAATCCGGCGAAGAGGTGCAGTTGCGCGGCCGCCGCCGCAAGACCCGGCTGGCCTGGCCCGTCTCCGGTGCGGACGGTGACCCTACTGCCGGTTCGCCGCACTCATTAGGCTGACCCTTGTGACGGCCCATCGCGAATCAGCCGGTGAACCCGTGCCGGTCCCGGCACGGGCCCGGCGAGGCCGATTCTGGTGGGTGAAATGGCTGCTCGGCATCGCGCTTTCCGCCCTGCTGATCACCGAGGGCATCTACATCTATCCGCGCCTGCACGAGTCCTGGGAGAACCTGACCGAACTGCACTGGGGCTGGGCCGCGGTCTGCGTGCTGATGCAGGCGATCTCGATGAGCGGATTCGCCCGCATCCAGAAGCAGCTGATGAACGCGGGCGGAGTGCAGGTGAGCCAGCGCCGCTCGCTGTCGGTGGTCTACGGCGCGACCGCGATGTCGGTGACGTTGCCCGCGGGCCCGATGTTCTCCACGGCCTTCACCTACCGCCAGACCAGGCGCTGGGGGGCGAGCCCGATCGTGGCCTCCTGGCAACTGGTGTTCTCGGGCGTCATCGGCGCGGCGGGCATGGTGCTGCTCGGGCTCGGCGGCGCGGCGCTGGTCGGTGACCGGGTCGGGCCGTGGAAGGTGGTGCTGTCCCTCGGCGCGCTGGTCCTGATCGTGGTCGCGGGCAACTACGCCTCCGGCAACCCGGGCTCGCTGCGGACGGTGCTGCGCCGAATCCTGCACCTGTTCAACCGGATTCGGCATCATCCGCCCGATGCGGGGATGGATCGGATCGAGGAGATCCTGCATCAGCTCGAGTCGGTCGAACTGGGCCGGCGCGACGGCGCGCTGGTCACCGTCTGGGCGCTGATGCACCGGCTCGGTGACGTCGCCTGCCTGGGCGCGGCCTGCTACGCGGTGGGTGCGCAGCCGCGGGTCGCCGCGCTGATGATCGTGTTCAGCATGGGCAAAGCGGTGGGCAGCATCCCGTTCGCGCCCGGCGGGATCGTCTACGTCGACGCCATGCTGATCTACGGGCTGACCGCCATCGCGGGTCTGCCCACCGCCCAGGCGGTCGCGGCGGCGGGGGTGTATCGGCTGGTCAGCTTCATCCTGGTGGCGATCATCGGCTGGATCGTGTTCGCCTTCCTGTTCCGCGGGCGCCAGGCCGGGGATGCGGAGTACGAGAAGGAGTTCGAGGAACGTTCCCTGCTCGCCGATCAACGATCGCGCGCGGAGAACCGGCCGGCCGCGGTCGCCGACGACGAGGAGCAACCGCCGCCCGGGTGAGCGGCACCCGCCGATTACGCTGAGCCGCGTGAAGAAATTGGCGCCGTTCGTGGTGGATGTGGTGTTGGTGATCGTGTTCTGCGTGATCGGCCGGCGCAGCCACCACGAGGGCATGATCAGCGCCGGGCTGTTCCGCACGCTGTGGCCGTTCGGGGTCGGACTGCTGCTGGGCTGGGCACTGGCCCCGCTGCTCGGCGCCCGCGGCCGGTTCGACGACGTACTGGCACGATTCGACGCCCGGCTGCTGTGGCCGGCGGGCGTGACGGTGTGGCTGTCGGCGTTGATCATCGGCATGGTGCTGCGGGTGATCAGCGGTCAGGGGATCGCGTTCAGTTTCGTGCTGGTGGCCGCGTCGGTGCTGGCGTTGTTCCTGCTCGGCTGGCGAGCGGTGTGGAAGGCGCTGAGCTGACGCGTCACTTGTCGGGGGTGGCGAACGACTTCAGCAGGAGCGCCGCCATTCGCGCGGTCGCGTTTCCGCTGTCGATATCGTCGATGTGGATGGCGAACGCCAGATCGCCCATATCGCCGATCAGCCAGCCGCTGGTTCCCGCGGTCGCGGCGAACGCGTTGACGCCCTGAAAAGTGCGCAGACTCGCCAGATCCGGACCGCCGGCCGTCGAATCACGCAGCATGGCACGCAATTTGTCGAGTACCGGTCCGGGCAGCGGCGAGAGCTGAGCGTCGGTCGTGGCGGGACGGCCGATTTCGATCATCGGCGGCGCCACCGAGCCGCGCACGATGCTGGCCGCCGCGATCGCCATGCCGAACGTGCTGGCCAGGATGGGGTCCGAACCGCCGTCCTTGACCTGCTCGAATCCGCGACCGGCGATGGGCAGCCGGCCGCTGGTCTCGTCCAGGCCCGGCACCTTGAACCCGATGCCGACGCCCAGGTCCGCCGCGGCCTGCGCGGCGTCCTGCACCGAAACGTCCTGCGGGGACTTGTTCTTCATGATTCCCGCGGCGGCCTTGAACAGGTCCATATTGCTGCCGGCCGGGTAGGCGCTGGTGAACGCGGGTGATCCCTGGGCGCTGGCCTGATTGTTCTGCGCGGCGGCGACGACCGCCCCGGTGGAGGGCTGGATCGCCACGATCGAGGCCGCGGTGCCGACGCTGACCACCGCGTCCTCGGCGGCGCGCTGCAGTTTCTGATCCATGGTGGCCGCGATGTCCGGGCCCGGCGGGCCCTGGTGTCCGGCGAGCTGGGTGATCATCGCCCCATCGGGCCCGAACAGCTGGACGCCCCAACCGCGGTGCGCGTCCTTGTTCGCCTGCCAGACCTTGGTGTACGCATCGGTCAGCGGTGACCACACGCGGCGATCGGCGACCACGAGTTTGGGCTGCTTGTCCATGACCACGCCGGGAATCGAGGCCATCCGCGGTTCCAGGATCGCGAAATCGTCGTCGCGCAACGAGACCGCGACGACCGGTTTACCCTGCGCGGCCTGCAACTGCTGCATCAGGTCCGCACCGGTGATCAGCGGGGCCACGGGTGCGATGGCGTCGGCGAGGGCGTTGGTGGTGGCGACCGGATCGGTCGTCTTGGCCGGATCGATCTTGACGGTGTTGATGTTCTGCTCGGACATCAACGGCGCGCCGACGTTGTCGTTCACCTTCGGCGAGGGGGTGGCGTCGGTGCGCACCAGCTTGACCGTGCGGGTGTTGTCCAGCTGCGGAACGACCACGGTCGGATCCCAGGAGATTCGCCAGCCGACCGCCAATTTGCGGATGCTGCCCTGCAGGTCGAAATTCCAGTCCTTACCGGGGCCGAAGTTCCAGTCCGCCCGGAGGTTGAACATGGCCGACGTGTCGTCCAGCCCGATGTACTGCACGACCTTGTAATCGGGCTTGCCGGACTCGAGCCCGTTGAAGAGTTGCTTCAACGTTGCCTGCGCACCACTGGGGTACGAGGTGAGATCCGCTGCGTCCGCGGCGTTCTTGTCGTCCAGAAGGCCGGCGAAACGATTCACTATGGATTGCGGATCGGTCGGATTGCCCTGGAGGCCGCATGCCCCCATCGTGATCGCCAGGACAGCCGCCCCCACGAGTGCCGCTGCGCCCCGAACGCGAATGCGGCGGGATCCCCACACATCCATATCGCCCACTCTTCACTCTTGTCACTCCAGCAACGAGAACAACCGTACCCGACAGATTCGTTCGCGATGGCCGCCTTGACACCGTCCGCATTCTCCATGCTCAGCGACCACAATAATGCCCGTTCATGGACATCCGTCGCACTGGCTCCGGATTCCCTCCGTGTTCACACTCTGGTCTGCTCAAAGACCGTTCTCCGACAGCAGAATTCGGCGACCGCTTATCGGCGTAATCTTGTAATCACTGTTACAGAGAAGACAATGCAGAAGTGAGGTCGCAAGCTCATGAGACATGGACAACGCGGGCAGGGATTCGGCCGTCCCGGCGGCTGGCAGCAGGCCGATCTACCCGACGCCGCCGATGCGCCGGACTGGTTCGCTGGCCGATTGCCAACTGAATGGTTCAGCGGCGCACCGATCATCGAGATCGACCGCGACGAGATCGTCGTGATCGGCACGCTCCGGCCCGGCGCACCCGAGGGCTCCGCCGACACACCCGAGGCCGACGCCGATCAGCCCACCGCCAAGATTCCGCGCGCCACCCAGGAAGGCCAGGTCGCCCGCTTCCGCGAGTCGACCCGCCCGGCCCGCATGCGGATCGCGCAGGAAGCGCAGGCCCGGTTCGGCCGCACGGTCTCCTGGGGTGTGCTGCTCGGCGACGAACGAGTCCTGTTCACCCACCAGGCGGTTCCGGTGATGACGCGGCTGCGTCAGCCCGAACGCAAGGTGCTGGACACGCTGGTCGACGCCGGGGTCGCCCGTTCCCGTTCGGACGCGCTGGCCTGGACGGTGAAACTGGCCGGTAAGCACGCCGAGGAATGGCTGGACGAATTGCGTGCGGCGATGAGCAAGGTGGACACCCTGCGTGCGGAAGGCCCCAAGGGCCTGTAGCACGCGGGTGCCACGCCCCGGCCGATAACGCCGGGCCCCGCGGCCCGCGGGAGCCGAGCGTAGGCCAAAATTGCAGCATGCCAGCTCCGATACTCGTGTTGAACGGGCCGAATCTGAACATGTTGGGCACTCGTCAGCCCGAGATCTACGGTTCGGACACCCTCGACGACGTGGTCGGGCTGTGCCGCCGGACCGCGCGGCGGTTCGATCGGGAGATCAGCGCGTTCCAGTCGAATTCCGAGGGCGCGCTGATCGATCGGATTCACGCCGCGCGCGGCGTGGAATCGGCCATCGTGATCAATCCGGGCGGACTCACGCACACCTCGGTCGCATTGCGCGACGCGCTGGTGATCCCGGAGGTGCCGATCGTCGAGGTGCACATCTCGAATGTGCATGCGCGCGAGGAATTCCGGCACCATTCCTACATCTCCCCCATCGCCGCGGCCGTCATCGCCGGACTGGGGATCCAGGGGTACGCGGCGGCGATCGAGTACCTCTGCACCCGTTGAACGCCCGATCGCACCGAATCGGGCATAACGCGCGGCGGCAGGAATCGATCCGGCAACATCGGCCGGACCTCGCGCCACCGCCCGCCCGGACGTTCTACGCTCGGGCGATGACATCCGGCCCGGAAGTCCGCGACAACTCCGTCGAGGATCGGTTCGAATTGTTCGTCGACGGCAATCTCGCGGGTATCGCGGAATATCAGGACACCGCCTCGGAGCGGGCCTTCGTGCATACGGAGGTCTTCGGAGACTATGCGGGGAAGGGGTACGCGCGCACACTCGTGGACGCGGCGCTGGACAGTACGCGACAAGACGGGTTCGGGGTGCTGCCGCTGTGCCCGATGGTCCGGCACGTCGTGGAGACGAAACCGGACTATCTGGCGCTGGTCCCGGCGTGGGCGCGGGAGCGGTTCGAACTGCCGCGGTGAGCGCGGGTCAGTAGGCCGCCACCGCACCGTCCAGGGCCTGCTGGAGTTCGGTGCGCACCAGCCGCGCGACCTCGGCCGGCCGGGCGGGTAGTTCGGGCACCGGAACGCCGAAGTGGAAACTGGCCGAAATCGCCTCGGCCCTGGTCGGTTCCACGGCGGGGTCGGCGCGCGGGCCGTAACTGAGCCCGAGACTGACCAGCGCGGGGCGGGCGCCCAATTTCATCGCCCGGAACGCGATGTGCCCGACGCCGCTGCCGACGGCCTGCACCTGCGTCGGGTCGACGTCGTTGCAGGTGCCCTCCGGAAATATCGCGATCCCGTCGCCGCGCGCCATCCGTTCGGCGCAGATGTCGATCATCCGCTGCCCGGCCGCGTTCACCGCCCGCAGACCGTGGTCCCGCCCGCGGAAGACCGGGATTCCGCCCATCATGTCGATCCGCCGGCGCAGCCTGTCCTCGACGAACAGCTCGTCCTTCGCCAGCACCCGCGTCCGCCCGATCACCGGCCGCAATCCGCTGCGCCAGGCCGCCGCGGCGACGGTGTACGGATCCTGCTGCGACAGGTGGTTGATCACGATCAGCAATGGCCGCCGCTCGGATATCAAGCGCCGCAGCGCTTCCCGAGCCCCGGCCGCATATCCCACCCGCGGCCGGTAGCGCCGCGCCAGCACCGCGTACGCACCCCACGCCTGCAACCGATTCTGCCGATGTTCCCGATAGAAGTCGTACACCACATCGCTGCTGTCGAGCACGACCTCGGGCCGTTCCATACCTTCGCGCCTCCACTTCGCTCCACCGGGTCCGGGCCCCCGAAGAGAACCGATTCTGCACCCTGAACAACGAGCCTCAGCCTTACACCTGCCGCCATATATGGTGAGTGAAACACCGAAGCCCCGCGACCCGGCGCCGCCAGAGCATCGGAACTCACCCGAGTTCCGCCCGCACCGGCAACTTCCACTTCAGGCCAGTACCCCCTTCAGCCCCGACGCTCGCCCACCGCCGCCGACCAAGCCGCCGGGTCACCCGAGTTCCGCCCGCACCAGCCTCGCCTCCATACCGGTATTCCCTTCATCCCCGCAGCTAGCCCGCCGCCGCCCACTACAGCCCCGATTGGCCTGGTGGTCCC
>CBJNFW010000152.1:0-20148 GCA_966435935.1 uncultured Nocardia sp. | reverse complement strand
GCTCGAGGACAACATCCTGGTCGAGCACTTCGTGACCAGCACCGGGTCGGCATCCATGGTCGGCAACGTGTATCTGGGCAAGGTGCAGAACGTGCTGCCCAGCATGGAGGCGGCGTTCGTCGACATCGGTCGCGGCCGCAACGGCGTGCTCTACGCCGGTGAGGTGAACTGGGAGGCCGCCGGGCTCGGCGGTAAGGAGCGCAAGATCGAACAGGCGCTCAAACCCGGCGACACCGTGCTGGTGCAGGTCAGCAAGGATCCGGTCGGGCACAAGGGCGCTCGGCTGACCACGCAGATCAGCCTGGCCGGACGTTTCCTGGTGTACGTGCCGGGCGGGACCTCGACCGGGATCAGCCGCAAACTGCCCGATACCGAGCGCAAGCGCCTCAAGGAGATCCTGCGCGACATCGTCCCGCAGGACGCCGGCGTGATCATTCGCACCGCTTCCGAGGGCGTGGCCGAGGCCGAGCTGGCCCGCGACGTCGAGCGGCTGCAGGCCACCTGGAAGACCATCGAGGAGCAGTCCAAGAACGGCTCGGGTGCGCCCAAGACCCTCTACGAGGAGCCGGACCTGCTGGTCAAGGTCATCCGTGACTTGTTCAACGAGGACTTCTCCAAACTCGTCATCGAGGGTGAGCGCTCCTGGACGACCGTCGAGAACTACATCCGCACCGTCGCGCCGGATCTGCTGACGCGGGTGCAGCGCTACGACAACGACAGCGTCGACGTTTTCGGCAGCTTCCGGATCGATGAGCAACTGTCCAAGGCGTTGGACCGCAAGGTGTGGCTGCCCTCGGGCGGCACCCTGGTCATCGACCGCACCGAGGCGATGACCGTCATCGACGTCAACACCGGCAAATTCACCGGTGCCGGCGGCAGCAACCTCGAGGAGACGGTCACCCGCAACAACCTCGAGGCGGCCGAGGAGATCGTGCGCCAGATGCGCCTGCGGGACATCGGCGGCATGATCGTCGTCGACTTCATCGATATGGTGCTCGAATCCAACCGGGACCTGGTGCTGCGCCGGCTGACCGAGGCGCTGGGCCGCGACCGCACCCGCCATCAGGTGTCCGAGGTGACCTCGCTGGGCCTGGTGCAGATGACCCGCAAGAAGCTGGGTACCGGGCTGGTCGAGGCGTTCTCCACCACCTGTGAGCACTGCCACGGCCGCGGCATCCTCGTGCACGACTACCCGGTGGAGTCCGCCCCCGCCGAAGAGGGTGTCGGCCGCCGTGAGGGCCGTCGCCGTCGCAAGGACAAGGACAAGGCCGGTACGCCCGCGCCCGCCGCGGCGCAGGCGCCCGCGGACGCGCATGCCGAGGAGGACGCCGCCGCCAAGCGGGCGCATCCGGTGGCGTTGGCGATGGCCGCGCACCACGGTGACGAGACAGAGGCGCGGGCGGACGCGGTGACGCCGGAGGTGTCCGCGGAGCCGGAGACGGCGGCGTCCGCGCCGGAGCAGACCGCCGAGCGGCCGTCACGCCGACGCCGTTCCAGGTCCGGTCGCGAGGCGGCACGAGAACTGGCCGCGCGCGCGAACGAAGCGGCGGAGGCCGGGGATTCGGATCGTGCGCGGGAGCCGGTGGCCGGCGGCGGTGCGGCGATCGAGCCGGAGTCCGGCGAACCGGCACAGGCCGATCGTTCCGACCGCACGGGTGAGTCCGTACCGGTTGTTGCTGGTGACGCGGCGCGAGTGGTCGATGCCGAGCCGGACGGCGAGCCCGCGCGATCGAGGGCGGTCGATGAATCGGCCGGTCCGTCGCGGACGCCCGAACCGGCTGCGCCGACGATCTCCGCCGAGCAGTTGGTCGCGGACCACGACGACGCCGCCGATCAGGCCCTGGACGGCTCGGACAGCGCACAACCCGAACCGCCCCGCAAGGGGCGTCGTCGGGTGGCCCGCTCTTCGGCGGCGCTCAGCACGGACAGCGCCGCGGCGGTATTCGTACTGTCCAGCTCCGACCAGACGGAAAACTCGGCGGCTTCGGTGACGGACTTCACACCGGTGGCGGTGCCGCGCAGTCGTCCTCGCCGCCGCAGTGCCGGGCGGGCCGCGGGCGCGCCGGAACAGGGCGAGTGAGCCGGCCGATCGGCTGAGTGGTTGGTCACAGCCGGCCTGCCGACAGCGGGGCCCGGGCAGCCAGTGCCCGGGCCCCGCGCTCGGTGTCGGCCGGTCGAGGCACACCGTGCCGCCGCGTCGAGCCATCCGGGTCCCGCGCGAAGCGACCGGCAATGCTCGGGGTGCCGCGAATCCCTGTGGTCGAGGCGGGATTACCGGACGCAACCCTGGTTTTGTCGCTGGGGTGCGCGTCCTGTAACCTTGGACAGTCGCTGCTCGGCGTCAGCACTGTCTTGTGCGCTGGCCCGTGGCCCGGTTCGAACGAGAGCCACAGGCGCTGATGCGGCGGTGATTACCAGACCAGTCGTGCGGCGGTTTCCGGTGTTGACCGGACAGCGGCCGCGCGAGCAGAGTGCCGAGCACTAGTAGAGAAAGAGGGCAGCCGACCGATGGCAACGTACGCGATCGTCAAGACCGGCGGAAAGCAGTACAAGGTCGCGGTCGGTGACCTGGTGAAGGTCGAGAAGATCGAGGGCGAGACGGGCAGCGCGGTATCGCTCTCCCCGGTGCTCGTCGTCGATGGCGCTGAGCTGACCACCGATGCGGACAAGCTGGCGAAGGTTTCGGTTTCCGCCGAGATCGTCGACCAGACCAAGGGTCCCAAGATCCGCATCCACAAGTTCAAGAACAAGACCGGCTACCACAAGCGTCAGGGCCACCGTCAGAAGCTGACGGTCCTGAAGGTCACCGGCATCAAGTAAACGGCCTGCGGGATTCCCTCCCGCACACGTCCGTCGGAATCTCCGGGAAGAACCCCTCCCGCAGGTCCGTCCGGACCTGCACTTCATTCAGGCGAGGAGTAAACAGCCATGGCACATAAGAAGGGTGCGTCCAGTTCCCGTAACGGTCGTGATTCGAACGCCCAGCGGCTCGGCGTGAAGCGCTTCGGCGGTCAGGCCGTCCAGGCCGGCGAGATCCTGGTGCGTCAGCGCGGCACTCACTTCCACCCCGGCGTCAACGTCGGCCGTGGCGGCGACGACACGCTGTTCGCCCTCGCGGCGGGCGCGGTCCAGTTCGGCACCAAGCGTGGCCGCAAGACCGTGAACATCGTGGTTCCGGAGCCGGTGCAGGCCTGAGCCGCACCGGAGCCTTCCACACATTCTTCGAAGCGGGTCAGGGTGAGAAACCCTGGCCCGTTTCGTGCGTCCGGGGCAGCCGTCGGCCGGGCGGGTCGATTGCGGACCGACGGAACGGGGGAACTCAGCGAAGGCAGATTGAGCACTGCCCGAATTACGGAGGATGATCAACAGCATGTCGAAGTTCATCGACCGCGTCGTGCTGCACGTCCGCGCAGGTAAGGGCGGGCACGGGTGTGCCTCGGTGCACCGCGAGAAGTACAAGCCGCTGGGTGGCCCGGACGGCGGCAACGGGGGCCACGGCGGGAACGTGATCCTCCAGGTCGACCCGAATGTGCACACGCTGCTGGACTTTCATTTCCATCCGCACGCCAAGGGCGGTAACGGCAAACCCGGCGAGGGCGGTAACCGCGACGGCAAACAGGGTGCGGATCTGCTGTTGCAGGTTCCGGACGGGACCGTGGTCATCGGTTCCGACGGGGAGGTGCTCGCCGATCTGGTCGGCGCCGGCACCACCTATATCGCCGCCCGCGGCGGGCGGGGTGGACTCGGCAACGCGGCGCTGGCCTCCAAGGCGCGCAAGGCGCCCGGCTTCGCATTGCTCGGCGAGGACGGCGAGGAACGCGATGTCGTCCTGGAGCTGAAGTCGGTCGCCGATGTGGGTCTGGTGGGTTTCCCGTCGGCCGGTAAGTCCTCGCTGGTCTCGGTGCTCTCGGCGGCGAAGCCGAAGGTGGCCGACTATCCGTTCACCACGCTGGTGCCCAATCTCGGCGTGGTGTCCAGCGGTGACACCACCTTCACCGTCGCCGACGTACCAGGCCTGATCCCGGGTGCGAGCGAGGGACGTGGCCTGGGCCTGGAGTTCCTGCGCCATCTCGAACGCTGTGCGGTGCTCGCCCACGTGGTGGACTGCGCGACACTCGAACCGGGCCGCGATCCGGTGTCCGATGTCGACGCGCTGGAGGCGGAACTGGCCGCCTACAAACCCGCGTTGAAGGCCGATGCCGAACTCGGCGATCTGGCCGACCGCCCGCGCGTGGTGATCCTGAACAAGGCCGATATCCCGGACGCCGCAGAACTGGCCGAGATGGTGCGAGCCGAGTTCGGCGAGCGCGGCTGGCCGGTCTACACGATCTCGACGGTGAGCCGGGAAGGGTTGCGGCCGTTGACATTCGCGCTCGCGGAGATGGTCCGCGAATACCGCGAGGCGCATCCGAAGGCGGCCCCGCCGCGACAGGTGATTCGTCCGGTGGCCGCGGGGGAGAGCGGTTTCAGCGTCGAGCGTGATGCCGAGCTCGAGGGCGGATTCATCGTGCGCGGTGAACGTCCCGAGCGCTGGGTGCGCCAGACGCAGTTCGACAACGACGAGGCCGTCGGGTATCTGGCCGACCGGCTGGCCCGCCTGGGTGTCGAGGAGCAGCTCGAGAAGCTCGGCGCCGAACCGGGTGCGCCCGTCACGATCGGCGACGTCACCTTCGACTGGGAACCGCAGATCTCCGCGGGCGTGGACATGGTGATGACCGGCCGGGGCACCGACCCCCGCCTCGACCAGACCGAGCGCATCTCCGCCGCCGAGCGCAAACACGCGTCCCGGGTCCGCCGCGGCCTGATCTCCGACGACGAGACCGTCGAATGACCCCTGCCCGCCGCACGACTGCCACGATCGCGCCGCACTCACCGTGCGGTGCCTCGGGCATGCTCGGTGCGCGGTTGCCTTTCCGGGCAGGTGCGGCTCGGTCGGTGTGGGCGAGGGGCGCTCGTTGGTGCCGCTCGCGAGATCGCGCTCCGGATGCGGCGGGGTGGGTCGGGCGTGTACGGATCGCGCGATATTCCGGAGCCCGAAAACTGTTGTGGTGTTGATCGGTTCAGGTGAGGTTGATGAGTTCCGGTATGACGCGGGCGGATTCGGATCACGCGCTGAGCGAGACGCGACAGGTGATCGCGTCGGCGCGCAGTGTGGTGGTGAAGATCGGGTCCTCGGCGCTGACGAGTCTCGAAGGCGGGCTCGATACCGCTCGGCTCGATCGGCTGGCCGATGCGGTGGAGGCGCGCATGCGTGCCGGATCCGACGTGGTCGTGGTGTCCTCGGGCGCCATCGGCGCGGGCATCGCGCCGCTCGGATTGTCTTCGCGGCCAAAGGATCTCGCCACCAAACAGGCCGCCGCGAGCGTCGGTCAGCTGGCGCTGGCGCACGCCTGGGGCACCTCGTTCCAGCGCTACGGTCGCACGGTCGGGCAGGTTCTGCTGACCGCCGGTGACATCTCCCGGCGCGAACATCATCGCAATGCGCAGCGCACTCTGGATCGGCTGCGTTCCCTGCACGCGATCGCCGTGGTCAACGAGAACGACACGATCGCCACCGAGGAGATCCGCTTCGGCGACAACGATCGCCTGGCCGCTCTGGTCGCGCACCTGGTCGGCGCCGACGCGCTGGTGCTGCTCTCGGACGTGGACGGGCTGTACGACGGTGATCCGCGCAAGGGCGGTGCCACATTCATCCCGGAGGTGCGCGGCAGCGCCGATCTGGACGGCGTGATCGCCGGAAGCGGTGGTGCGCTGGGCACCGGCGGAATGGCCTCGAAGTTGTCCGCGGCGCGCCTGGCCGCCGACGCCGGGGTTCCGGTTCTGCTGGCCGCCGCGTCGGACGCCACCCTCGCGCTGACCTCGGCCACTGTCGGCACCGCCTTCGCCGCCCGCCCGATTCGCTTGTCCGCCAGGAAGTTCTGGGTCCGGCACGCCGCCGACAGCCGCGGCGCGGTGCTGCTGGACGCCGGTGCCGTGCGCGCGGTCGCCAACTGCCGCCGCTCGCTGCTGGCCGCCGGAATCACGGGCGTGCGCGGCCGCTTCTCCGGCGGTGATGTGATCGACCTGGTCGCCCCCGACGGAGTTCTCGTCGCTCGCGGCGTCGCGGAGTACGACAGTTCCGAACTGGAGACCATGGTCGGCCGCTCCACCAGCGAACTCCCGGAGGGTATGCGCCGCCCCGTCATCCACGCCGACGACCTGGTCAAGGTCTGACCGCGTCGTCCGGGTTGGTGCTGTGACGTCGCGAGTGGCGTTCACCGAATAACGAATCCCGCGCCTGCGCAAGGCTTCTGCTGGTAAACCTGTTCCGCGGCAGGCGATCCGGTCAACGAGCAGTATCTGACCGCGTTCTTCCGCAATGTCGACGCGGGGCGCACGGTCGGGGAATCGGCCCCGCCACACGGTTTCGACGACACCCTTCGCCCCCGGGATCCGATCGCGCTACGGCGAGCCCGAGGCCGGCAGCGAACATGCTCGCGCTGCGGACCCGCGTAACCCTCGCGGACGATCACTTTCGTCGTCAACGGGCAGAAGATGCGAACTTCCGCTGCGCACCTTGCGGATTGGTTCTACACGCCGGTGCGCATCGAGCCCGAGACGCCGCCGGTCGCAGGGTTCGCGGTTTCCCTCGTAACAGAACTCGCAGTCCTGATCGTTCTCGACACTCCAGGTTCCGGTGCGCGCCCGCCCGCCCGAGAAGCGCCAGGCGACCTGCAGCGACATGGTGACCCCCGTGGGGAACTGGTAGGACGGGCTCACCAACGCCATCCGCGCCGCTGGCCTGCGTGCCGCTGCGTTTCCCCTCGCGCGGGTGAGGTCAGTGGTCCGGGGAGATGCCGGGCTGGTCGGGGGTGGTGGGGGTGGTGTTGTTCGGGATGGGGCCCGTGATGCCTGGCTGACCACCCGGATCGCTGAGTTGCGGGTCCGCGGGGAGTGCGGGCGCGGGAGAGGCCGGCGGGGTCGGCGGTTTGGGCGCTGGGGTGGGGGCCGTGGCCGGGGGCTGCAGGGATTCCGGGGGCGTCGGTGCCGGTGCGGGTTCGGTGGAAGGCGCGGGTTCGGCGGAAGGCGCGGGAGTCGCTGGGGGAGTGGGGTTTTGCGGTTTCGCGGGCTGCTGCGGTTCCGCGTGCGGCTGTGGTTCTGGGTGCGGCTGCGGCGCTTCGGGTTGCTCCGGTGCCGCAGGATGTTGCTGTTGGGACGGGACCGATTGCGGCGCGGTGTGATTCGAGTGGTTCGGCGCGGACGAGGCGTCCCCGGGTAGTGCCGGGGGCGCGGGCAACGCCGGAATGCCGGTTCCCGCACCGGAATACGCCGGTTTGTAGATCATGTTCATCGCCAGTACGGCCTCTTGGCGCAGCGTCTCCTGTGCCAGTGCCGCATCGATGACGTGTGCCGCCTCGAGGGCGCGTGCGACCGCGCCGATCGGCCCGGAGCCGCCGGGCGGGGCGACCGCCAGCTTCACAGCTTCGGCCGCGGCGGCAACCGTGCCCAAACGCGCGCCGACCTCGGCCATGACCTCGGCCAGCTCGTCGAGCGACTCGGCGAAGCTGCGCGTGCTGGCGTATGCGGCGTCGGCCGCGGCGCCTTCCCAGCCGATGGAATTCATCACTCCGTCCGTGGTGGACCGGGTGATCGGCATCGCCGTGTTGATCGTGGCGGCGCCGTTCAGCCACACCAGCGACGCCCGCGCGATCTCACCGGCGTCGATCTGCTGCGTGCCCGCGTAGATCCGCTCGTGCGGTACGGACTCGAAATGCTCCATCGCGCTGATGTATTCGGGATCGGCGGGCCGCGCGTGCGGGCCGAAATGCGTGGCGCCGAGGACGTGCTCACTCATGACCGGCCCCGTTCGCGCCGGCGGCCCCGGACACGCTCACCACGACTGCCTCGACGACAGCGCACGCAGGGCGGCGGCGTGCGCGATATCGGCCTCCTCGTACAGCCCGGCGCTGAGCAGGAAGGCTTCCTTCATCCGATACGAGGCGGAGATGTACCGATCCAGCAGTGCGGCCGCGTCCCGCGCCTTTCGGGAGAACCCGGCCTGCAACTGCTCCGCGGAGAAGAATCCGCCGAAGCCGTGCAGGTGTGAGACCGACTCCAACTGCTGCTGCAGGGCGATCAGCCCCTCGGCCTGCTCCTCGTACTGCGCCGCGCACCGCCGTGCCGCGTCGGGATCGAAACGGACCGTGCCGCTGCGCGCTGCCTGCATGAACCGGGCGATATCGGCTTGACTGGTATCGATCGTCAATGCGCACCCCCTCGAGAATCGGTCGGTCGTGCCAAGCCTAACCGCAGGGCACGTCGGCGGTGTGTCGATGACGGTATCGGCGGCATCATCGCGGAATGCGTTTCTGCAGGTGGGCGCCGATCTGCTGGGTCGAGGCGGGCGTCAGGTGCACCTGCTCTCCCGCCCGGACCAGGTAGCGGCCGTCTCCGGTGACGTCGAACCAGGTGTAGTAGACCGGTGCGGGCGGTGTGGGCCGGTCCAGCCGCGGTTCGATCCGGATCTGCCCCTCGGCGCTGTGCGGTTTGAGCAGCAGCCGCCGGATGCGTGCGGCGAGTCGATCGGTGGTCACCACGGTTTCCTCGTCGCGGACCGCGGCCGCGGTCGCCGATCGGGCCGGTTCGTGTCCGGGCGGGGCGTCCGGCAGCAGCGCGGCGATGCGTGCGCCCAGTTTGCCGGTGTGGCCGATCGAAATATGCACCCGCCCACCGAAATCCGGTGACGATCCGGAGTCCTGTACGGCCAGTACGGCATGGTCGTAGACCGCGGCGCCCACCGCGCGGATCTGCGAATCGGGGTCGTGCGCGCCGCCGATGGCCACCACGCGGGTATGTGGTTCGGCCAATATGTGCAGGCAGGCGGACAGGTCCGGATCCGATCCCAGCGGCATGCGATCTTCCAGCGTGCGACGCAGCGCGGCGGCCTCGTGCTCGGTGCGGGCGGTTTCCAGAATCCGGATCGGGAACGGGTACCGGTCCAGGTCGGTCTCTCGCCAGATGTGTGCGAACTCATCCGGTGTGAAAGACCAACTCACGCCCAGACTCACCCTTCACCGTCCCGTCCCCCGAACCCGAACCCGAACCCGAACAAGCGTAACGGGACGTCGCGGGAGCGGCCAGACGACGTCGCGGAATCCGAGTTCCGACAGTCACCGGAAGGCCATGGAAAGGGCAGTGGGAGGGCCGCCGGAAAAGTGCATGCTGGAAGTGCACCCGGCGCCGCAAGGAGATGTCCCCTTCGCAGATTGCGGCACAACCGGATCCGGTGTGGTCCGCCCTTACCACACCGGGCTCGCGGTCCGGTTCCCGCGTTTGTGGCGCCGGGTGTGTACGTAGTGAAGGTGGGCGAGGTACTGACTGCGGGGCACGCAGGCCGCCGGACCGGCTCGCCGCGGTCCTGGAGGTACACGTCATGTACGTACCGCAACCCGAAGATCCGGAACAGTGGCGGGGCGGCGATTCGGCCGCCCGCCTGCCGGATTGGCACGAATTGCTCGCGGCTTTCTGCGGGCACGTCGGCGAGGAACCCGATGCCCACCCGGTGACGAGCTGGGCCCGCGCACTCGCCGAACTCCACCTGACTCGCCGGGAATCGCCGCTGCGCACCGCCGAGATCGATTGTCGCCGTGCCGAAATCGTCGCCCATATCGACGACTGGATCGCCGCGGTCACGCACACCAGGCGTCCGGCTCCGCAATCGCTCGGCGCCGAGGTGGACGCCATGGCCGCGGCTCAGGTGCGCGCGGCCGCGGTGCTGCGCGGCGGTGCGGACGTGGGCGACGAGCGCGTCCACTCCGCCTGGTCCCTGCTGGCCGCCCTGGCGGACGAATGGACGGAACTGGTTCGCCGCACGACGCCGGCCGTCACCCCGGAACCGATCGTTCCGCCCCGCGCGGCCGGACAGTGAGGGCGGTCTCGGGACCGACGAGGGTGGTGCTGTTCGCCTGCTGTTTCCGTGCGCGTGGCCTGGGATGGGTTTGATCGTTGCCGATTGCGGGAAACTTGTGGTGACCCGGAACAACAGGTTCATGATCAGCGGGGCAGATATCGCAAATGGACAACCGAGCCGAGGAATACCCCGGGCAGTCGGGTGGGGCGGGCATGCCTGCGGGCGATGGGCACGGTGCGGGAATGCTCGCCGACGCGGATGCGTTCGCGCCGCAGGGCTCCCGAGATCTGACCTCCGCCGAGTCGCTGCGGCGGCTGGGGCTGGTGCGATACGGGCGGATCGTGTTCGCGCGCTATGCATTACCGATCATTCGCCCGGTCAACCACATCGTCGACGGCGACACGATCGTCGTCCACGCCAATCGCGCCGCGGCACTCTCGGCCGAGCGGCAGATGGTCGCGTACGAGGCGGATGTCATCGATGAGAACACTCGTCGCGGGTGGTGCGTGATCGTCACCGGGGCCGCGGAACCGGTGCAGGATCCCGAGGAGATCGAGCATTGCCGCGCACTGCTGCGGCCGTGGCTGCCGGGCCCGCGCGAACACCTGGTGCGCATCCTGCCCGATATGGTCACCGGACTCGAATTCGTCGATCCGGCCGACGCCGGGCAGTAGTACGCCCGGAGACGACCCGTCCGTTCAGTACCCCGCGGCGACGTCGATGCGGGCGATCAGCTCGCGGCCCCGGGTGAAACGGCCCACATTCTCCGCGACGTGCTCGGCGAAGGCGACGGTGCGCAGCTGCGGCGGATTCGAATCGTGCGGTGTGAGCAGGACATTGGGCAGATCCCACAGTGGGTGGCCGTCGGGCAGCGGTTCCGGGTCGGTCACGTCGAGTCCCGCGCCCCCGATCCGGCGTTCGCGCAGCGCGTCGAGAAGCGCATCGGTGTCCACCAGAGTGCCACGGGCGATGTTGATCACCCACGAGTGCGGTTTCAGCTGTGCCAGTTCGGCTTTGCCGAGTAGATGCCGGGTGCCGGGAGTGGCCGGGGCGGCGACCACCACGTGATCGGTGCGTGGCCAGACCTGTGGGAGCTGCTGGGCGGGAAGGGTTTCCACCACTCCGGGCAGGTCCACCGGGGTGCCGGACCGGTTCACCGCGATCACCCGGGAACCGAGCGGAGCGAGCAGGGTGATCAGTTCGCGGCCGATGCCCCCGGCGCCGACGACAGCGACCGTGGCGCCCCGCAGCGTGCCGATACTCCGGCCGAGCTCGGCCCTGCGCCAGCTACGCGCCGCGAGATGTTCGGGCAGCGCACGCACGCCCGCGAGCAGCAGCATCAGCGAGTGTTCGGCCACCGTCCTGGCGAAAGCGCCTGCGGCGGAGGTGAACAGGACGTTCGGATGGCGCTCGAAGACCGGTGTGTCGAACCATTCCTCGACGCCCGCGGAGAACAGCTGCACCCACTCGATGTTCTCCGGCAACTGCTCGGGAAATCCGTCCGGGCCCGCATCCCAGACCAGGGCCCGCGCGGCGTCCAGATCGGCCAGTTCGCCCCCGGCCCCGGTGATCGCTCGTTCCAGCAGCGGGGTGCGGTTTGGTCCGAGCGCGATGGGGGTCGCCGTCATGAGGATCTCCTGTGCGATGTCCGGGCCGGTCGGATCCGACGTTAGCCGGGCGCGTCCGATTCGGTGTCGCCGGTGTCCTCGTCCAGATCGATCTCGACGGGTTCGCGTTCGGCCCATTCCAGGAGTTGATCGATCCGGAACACCGCGTCGTCCATGCCCGCGTGCAGATCGCCCAGTTCGGCGTAGCGGGTGGGCACGGTGGTAATGGTGAAATCGCGGGGTTCGATATCCGGGATCTCCGCCCAGCGCACCGGCGTGGAGACGGTTGCCGCCGGGACGCCGCGCACCGAATAGGCGGCGGCGATGGTGTGGTCGCGGGCGTTCTGGTTGTAGTCGACGAACAGCAGCGTGGGGTCGCGGTCCTTTCGCCACCAGGTGGTGGTCACGTCGTCGGGTGCGCGGCGTTCGACCTCCCGGGCGAATGCCAGTGCGGCCCTGCGCACGTCGGCGAAACCCCATTCCGGCGCGATCCGGACGTACACGTGCAGGCCCTTGCCGCCGGAGGTCTTCGGCCAGCCGACCGCACCGATCTCGTCCAGCACCTCGTGCACCACCCCCGCTACCCGCTGCACCCGCGACCACGGGCATTCGGGCATCGGATCCAGGTCGATCCGCCACTCGTCGGGTTTCTCGGTGTCGAAGCGGCGCGAATTCCACGGATGGAACTCCACGGTCGACATCTGCACGGCCCATGCGACATCCGCGAGCTCGCGCACACACAATTCGTCGGCATGCCGTCCGTAACGCGGAAAATACACGCGCACAGTGGAAATCCAGTCCGGTGCACCCGCGGGCAGCCGCTTCTGATGCACCTTCCCGCCCGGCAGTCCCTTCGGAAACCGATGCAACATGCAGGGCCGATCCCGAAGCGCGTTCACGATGCCCTCGCCCACCTCGAGGTAGTACCGCACCAGATCGAGCTTGCGGGCCCCGATCTCGGGAAAGTAGACCCGATCAGGGTTGGACACCCGCACTGTACGGTCGCCGACCGTCAACTCCACCGCCGGCGAGGCAGACTTACTGGCCACCCGACCGACGATAGCGAGTCGATCATGCTTCCCGCACGCGAACATGCCCACTCGTCCCCTCCGGCGGTCACCGTATTCCGGCAGGGCGTGTGTGAACGTCGTCGGGCTCCGCGCGACTCGGCGATATCGGTGCGGATCCGAATTCGCGGCCGCGGTCACGAAGATTTTCACGGCTTGCAACGGACGTCGCCAGAGCCTGGACCATCGAGTACGAGACTCCGGAGTGGTGGCGGTCACCTGTGCGGCGCGACGAGGGCCGCGGCTGTGATGGGCCATCGGCCGGGCGTCAGGTGGGGGTGGCGAGGGCAAAGGGGAGAACGGCGGGGGCTCCGGCGGTTCTGAGGGTGTGCGCGGCCATGGTGAGGGTCCAGCCGGTATCGGTGAGGGCGTCGACGAGGAGGACGGGGCCGTCGAGATCGTCGAGGGGCGGGGTGTCCCAGGAGTCGTACAGGGCGGCGACGCGGTGTGCCGAGTTGGCGGCGGAGACCGGTGGGCGGCCGGGACGAATGTGCAGGGTGCCCAGGTCGCGGAGGCGGCCGATATGGGCCAGGCGGGCGGCGAGGTCGGCGGTCAGCTTGGGATGAGTCGGGGATTCCATGGCCATGACGGCGGTGGGCCGTTGCTCCCAATCCCAGCCGCGCAGGACCGCGATGCACGCGTCGACGATGTGGTCGGGGACCGGTGCGTCGGGGCCGTCGAGCAGTGGACGCAGGCGCTGTCCCCAGCCCAGGTCACTGAGCCGGCCCAGGACCCGGCCGGTGGCCGGACCGTCGGTTATCTTGCCGGACAACGGGATTCCGAGCTTCGCCATACCGGTCGGCCACTGTTTGCGCGGGGTCAGGTCGACACCGGGCCGGTCCAGACGGGTTCGGATGGCGGCCAGATCCTCGGTGTCGACTGCTGTATCGGGGCGGACGCCGGTGCAGTTGTCGCACCGCCCGCAGGCCGGGGCATCGGACCCTGCCGCGCTCAGCGCCGGATCGTCGAGCTGGCGCCGCAGGAAACTCATCCGGCATTCGGTGGTCGTCTGATAGTCGATCATCGCCTGCTGCTCGGCCTCGCGCGCCCGGGACAAGCGTTCGTAGCGTTCGGTGTCGTAGGTCCACGGTTCGCCGGTGGCGAGCCAGCCGCCTCGGACCCGGCGCACCGCCCCGTCGACATCGAGCACCTTGAGCACCATCTCGAGCCGGGAACGATTGAGTTCGACCAGCGGTTCGAGCGCGCTGGTGGACAGCGGGCGTTCGGAATCCAATGCGTCCAGGACGGCGCGGACGATATGTTCGCGCGGAAAGGCAACGGAGGCAAAGTAACTCCAGATCCGCCGGTCCTCCGGACCGGGCAGCAGCACCACCTCCGCGCGATCCGTGCCACGACCCGCGCGACCCACCTGCTGGTAGTAGGCGATCGGCGAGGACGGCGCGCCGACGTGCACGACGAATCCCAGATCCGGCTTGTCGAACCCCATGCCCAGGGCCGAGGTCGCCACCAGTGCCTTGACCTCGTTGTCCAGCAGGGCTTGTTCGAGCGCCTCCCGTTCGGCGGGATCGGTCCGGCCGGTGTACGCGCCGACGCGGTGGCCGTGTGAGCCGAGCACGTCCGCGAGGTCGTGGGCGGCCGCGACGGTGAGGGTGTAGATGATGCCCGAGCCGGGGAGTTCGTGCAGATATCGGCTGAGCCAGGCGGTGCGCGCGGTCGCATCCTCGATCTGCACGACCGACATGTGCAGCGATTCGCGGTCCAGGGTGCCGCGCAGAACCAGGGTGTCGGTACCGATCTGACCGGCCACATCGGTGACCACGCGGTCGTTCGCCGTGGCCGTGGTGGCCAGGACCGGCACGTCGTGGCCGAGATCGGCGACCAGGGTACGGATCCGGCGGTAGTCGGGCCGGAAGTCGTGACCCCAGTCCGAGACGCAGTGGGCCTCGTCGATCACGACCAGGCCGGCATCGGCGGCCAACTCGGGCAGGACCGCATCGCGGAAGTCGGGATTGTTCAAGCGCTCAGGGCTGACCAGCAGGACATCCACCGCTCCGGCCGCCACCTGCGCGTGGATGTCGTCCCACTCGGTCATGTTCCCGGAGTTGATGGTCGCTGCGACGACACCCGCTCTGCGTGCCGCCGCGACCTGGTTGCGCATCAGCGCCAGCAGCGGCGAGACGATCACCGTCGGCCCGCGTCCCGCCTTGCGCAGGAGTTTGGCGGCGATGAAATATACCGCCGACTTGCCCCAGCCGGTGCGCTGCACGACCAGCGCTCGCCGCCGCTGCCGGACCAGCGCGTCGATGGCGGTCCACTGGTCCTCTCGCAGGTGAGCGTGTGGCCCGGCCAGGTCACGCAGCAGTGCCTCGGCGGATTCGCGCAGGTCGGTTGTAGTCACGCCGACCATGGTGCCCGAGCCCACCGACACACTCCGCCGTCCGATGGACAGCCGCACCCGATGTCGGCATCCGCACCCGTCCCAGGACTTGCTCCAGGTGCGGATGTGCGCACGGAGTGCGGTTGCCCGGCTCGCGACCACCGCGGCGCGCGTCCGCGAACTGGTCGCCTGTACACCGTCCAATCCTTCGCATCCCGTCGAGACGACTGCTGACCGGCCGCACCTCGTATCCGGATCCGCACGGTTTCGGTCAGGCTGCGAAGTATGCGAATCATGGCAGCGGGTGCGGCTGTGACCTGGTCAAATGACTATGGAACCGGATCGGGCCACCTCGCGTCGAACTAGAACAAACCCGGTTCGACCAATTCGTATGGGGAGGTTCGAGCGTTGAAGCACTGTCAAGGTTGTCGCACCTCGTGGCGTAACGGAATCGGCTCTCGCGCACCGCGCGTCCGTCCCGTCCTTCGGCACGATGCGTACTGTGAGCGGTTCACCTCGCGCCCCACCCGGCGCCCGCGCCCGGAGACCGATTTCCGGTGAGCGCCACGAGGTTGCATCCGGTCTTCGGTTCCGCGCCGGGCCCGCGCCTCGCGAACCGGCTCGCTCGGCCCGGCGGTTCGGCGACGGGGCAGGGGTGTCGTCCGCAACTCGGCCCGGGGGCCGTGGGCGACGACGGGGGAGATGCGGCCGCGCCGCACGATTGCGGCGCCGCGGCGCAGCCGGTATCCGCCGAGCAGGCCCGGATCCATCGGCGGCGGGATGCGCTCGCCCGTGGTCTGACCGACGATCAGATTCGCCGGATGTGCAGCGGCGGGCGGTGGCGTCGGCTGCGGCGCGGGGTCTATTCGGAGGAGGCGGTCTACGCCGGGCTGGACGCGGTTGCCCGCCATCGTGTTCTGGCCGCGGCGGTGCTGCCCGATATGGCGGCCGACGCCGTGGTGAGTCATCAGTCGGCGGCGGCGATCTACGGTGCGCCGATCTGGGCCGCGCCGATGGATCGTCTCTGCGTCACCCGCAACCGCCGCAACGGCGGCCGGATCAAACCGGATCTGAAGGTGCATTGCGCACCGATCGATACGGTGGCCGAGGTGGGTGGCCTGCTGTTGAGCACACCCGCGCGCACCATCGTCGATCTGGGGCGCACGGTCTCGTTCGAGTCCGCGGTCGTCGCGGGCGACTGGCTGGCCCGCGAATACGGTGTCACCGCAGCCGATCTCGAGGCGGAGTTGGCGGCGGCGGGTCGACGTCGCGGAATCGATCGAGCGCGGCAGGTGGTGAGATTCCTGAATCCGCACAGCGAGAGCGTCGGGGAGTCGCGCAGCCGGGTGATGCTGCGCGAACTCGGCCTGCCGATACCGCAGTCACAAGGCGACGTCTTCACCGCCGAGGGCAGATTCCTGGGCCGGGTCGACTTCTATTTCGGCGATACCGGCATCGTCGGTGAATTCGACGGCCGCGCTCGCTACGGCCGCCGGATCCACCCTGGGCACGATCCGGCGGACGCGGCCGCGGCCGAGAGACGACGTGAGGATGCTCTGCGCGGCACAGGTTTCCACGTCATCCGCTGGACCTGGGACGAACTGCCCACCGACGCGGTGACCGCCCGCTTCCGCGCCGCGCTCGCCCGGATCGGCCGCCAGCGCCCGCAGGGACACATCCGCCGGTCATCCTTGCCCGAGCCCACCCCATTGCTGATCCGAAGTCTCTGACCGGCAACGATATTCGGAACACAACTGTCGTCCCGGCTCGGACATAGCCGGCCGTCCGAGCCGGGCAGCCCGACCGGCCGGGTATCCGTATCGCTGGTCGCTACGGGCCCAGGGTGCCGGTTTCTTCGTCCGCGGTGCCGACCGCGGGCGGGCGGGGGCCGCGGGCGCGGCCACCGAAGCGGCCGATCCGGTTCTCGCTCAGCCGGTTTCGGCCGCCAAGGCCAACAGGTGTGCGCGGACCAGGTCGGGACGTTCCTCGGGGATGAAATGCCCGCAGCCGGGAACGTATTCGACGGTGTAGTCGGTGGCGTCGGCGGTTTCGGCGGCGGCCAGTGAACGGTGGATGGCACTGTCGGCGGTACCGAAAAGAGCGCGAATCGGCAGCGTGGCGCGGCGTCGCTCACCGCGGCGCAGGGCGGGGACCTCGCGCAGCAGGAAGGTCCGGTAGGTGTCGGTGGCCGCGCGGGCGGGGACCGGATCGCGGAAACGATCGGTATAGGCGTGCACCACCTCCGGTGTGAACTCGGTGGAATCGGCGACCGCGATCCGGAACAACCAGTCCAGGAAGGGGGTGTGCTGCTGCAGCGGCATGCCCAGTGCCGCGACGAGCGGTTGATACAACAGGAATCGCCACACGTGCGGCGCGAGGGTGCGCGGGGTCTGCCACGGGTGCGCCATGTTCAGCGGCGCGAATCCGGAGAACCGCTCGGGTTCGCGCAGGACCATCCGGAAGCCGACATATCCGCCCCAGTCGTGACCGACCAACAGGGTGCGTTCGGCGGTCAGCGAATCCAGCAGGGCGAGCACATCACTGGCGACCTCCTCCTTGAACCAGCGGTGCGGCGCCGGTCCGGACCAGCCGTAGCCGGGCAGATCCGGTGCGATGATCCGCAGTCCGGGCGGTGGGTCGGCGAGCAGGTGCCGATAGGCGTAGTGGTGCTGTGGCCAGCCGTGCAGTGCGAGAACCGGCCGGCCGTCGACAGGACCCGCCTCGGTGACGTGGAATCGCACACCGCGGGCGGTGATACGGCTGCGGCGCACTCCGGCGATGTCGGGGGGCTGTGAGATCGCATCGGGCATATTCGATGCTAACCGTCCGCAACCCGGCGAGTCGTCACCCGAAGGATTTCGGCGTCCGCGAGGATAATTCAGGCGCCGGGCGCGACAATGGGTGCGGCAGCGGCAATGAGCCCTCGCCGCACCGTGGGAGCAGGGAGGACGGGCGATGCCGAACAAGTTCGAGTCACCCCCGGGCTGGGCGCCACCCGGTGCGCAGTTCCAGAGCCGTGGCGTCACCGGCCGCACCGTGGCAGGTGTGCTGATCGCGCTGGTGGTGACGCCGATCGGTATCGCCTTCGCGGCCAAGGGCGGTGCGGATATCCGGTATTGGGTGATCATCGGCGGCGTCACGGACCGATGGACCGCGGCCGGTGAGATCATCGTCGGATCGGTGCTGTTGATGCTGGTGGCGGCGATGGCGGCGTTCTCCCCGGCGGGCACCTTCGCGGCCGGGCTGGTGTTCGGCGTGTTCCCGGGAATTCTGCACATCCTGTTCCCGGACGACACCTTCCGCCTGATCGGCGATCTACCGTCCATCGATTCCACCTGGCAGGTGGCGCTGCATTCCTGGGTCACCAACGGCTTCGCGCTGATATCCGGATTCATGCTGATGGGAGCGGGTTTCGCCGGGATGATCCGGAGGCGTTGAAGCGAATTCAGGAATAGTCGCGAAAGCTCATCACGAATCCGGCGGCCGCGAGCAGGAACAGCAGGACGTACGCGATCACCCGCAGCGCCGTGGTCGGCAGGTCGTGTACCCACAGTGCGCTGATGAAGGCGACCAGCATCATCAGCGTTCCCAGGAACGCTGTCCGGCGCGGATGTCCTGCCATGGTGACCGGGTACCCGCACAGGCGCTGATATCCCGCGACCCCGCGCGGACGGCGTGTCGGCGCGCGCCCGTTCAGCGGAGGCGGCACGGTAGCCGTATGCAGGTGACCGCAGGCCCGTTCCGACGCATCTACGATCCGAGTGACGGCGAGACGCATCCGTGGTATATCAACGACCACACCGTGATTCGCGATCGGGCCGGACTCTGGCACCTGTTCGGGATCACCCATCCGGAACCGGCCGACCCGTGGGACGAGACCCGGTTCGCACACGCCACCGCCGAACATCTGCTGGGGCCGTGGACGAAACAGGCGCCCGCGCTGGACGTGGACCGTGCGTACGGCGAGACGCACCTGTGGGCTCCGTACGTCGTCGACAGCGGCGCGGGCTACGCCATGTTCTACGACGGCGGGGGCGAGGACCGCACCGCGACCGCGATGAATCTGGCGACCTCAGCCGATCTGCGGAACTGGACACGTCATCCGCCCGGGCCGGTGTTCCGCGACGGCTACGATGCCCGCGATCCGATGCTGCTTCGCCTGGACGACCGCTGGGTGATGTACTACTGCGCGACCAGCGAACCGGCGGGCGGCAATCATGTGGTCGCCTACCGCACCAGTACCGATCTGGTGCACTGGAGCGAGCGCGCGGTCGCCTACACCGATCCGGCCACAGGCACCGGCGCCGGACCGACCGAATCGCCGTTCGTGCTGCGGCACAACGAATTCTGGTACCTGTTCATCGGACCGCGCCCCGATTACCTCGGCACCGACGTCTTCCGCAGCACCGATCCGCTGCACTTCCGGATCCAGGATCGCGCCGGCCATATCGAGGCCCACGCCGCGGAGATAATCACCGATGGTGCCGACCGGTGGATCACCACGGCGGGTTGGGGGCAGGGCGGCGTCCACATAGCGCCTTTGTTTTTCGACGACCCGGTGTGAACTACCGCATGTTGATCGGCCTACCTATCCGAGACCCCTCCATGCCGACGAATCGACGGGGTTCGATCGGATGTGCACGTTCGTCCTCCCGCGTCGTTGGTCCGAGGAGCGGTCGGCACGTACCCGCTCATCGCGGGGGTCGCGGTGAGTGTCGATGCTGCCGCCGACACCTGGGCGGGCTGAACTTCCCGGTGTGCGCCTGCCATGACTCGTCGGTCGACCTGGGCAGCGCGCCGTCGAACGGGTACGAAAGCCGAATGTCACGCGAGGTATCCGTCGGATGGAATCCGTGCGAGTTCGGTGAATCGCGGTCGGTCGAGCCGCGGACCTGTAATTCTGGTGGCGTCGACGATACGCCCGCACCGGGGGCTGGACCGCCGTGACGCGTCCGGGCGAGCGAGGAAGGGGAGCGCGCTGATGTTTCTCGGGATCGATATCGGCACCTCCGGTTCCAAGGGTGTGCTGATCACCACTGACGGTACGGTGGCTGCGAGATCCGAACGGGCCCATGGTATTTCGACGCCGCACCCCGGTTGGGTCGAGCACGACGCGGAGACGGTGTGGTGGGCCGACTTGGTCGCGATCACCCGCGAACTGCTCGACGCGGCGGGATCGGAGTCCGTGGACGGGCTGGCGGTCAGCGGTATCGGCCCGTGCCTGCTGCCCGCCGACGCCGAGGGCGC
>CBJNFW010000151.1:0-20176 GCA_966435935.1 uncultured Nocardia sp. | reverse complement strand
GGTCGCGTCGGGATCTTGTGGGGTTGGTGTTGTGGGGCCTGTTGCTTTGCGGGCGACTTCCAGCGAGACGGAGACGCTTCGCCGCTAGGCACGTCGGGCTTCGCCTCGCTTCGCTTCGGTGGGCACAGGGTGCGGTGCGCGCCGAAAATGCTGGGGTGGGCGTTGTTGAATCTTTCGATTCGCCGGCGACTTCCAGTGGGACGGGAACGCTTTGCCGCTGGGGGCGGCATTCTGCATCCGGCTCGCTTCGGAGCTGGGTCTTTGGCCGACGCTTCGCTCCGGCGGGGTCGGGGGCCGGTGGTTGGCTGGGGTCGGGGCTGGGGGTGGTGTTTCTTTTCTGCCGTTTCGGGGTGCTCACTTCGCCTTGATCGGGGGTTGTTTCTTCCAGCCCCAGGTGTTCTGCGCTGTGACGTCGATGGTGGCGGGGGTGGATTGGGGGGCGTAGGGGGTGAAGCGGACCAGGGAGCCCCAGTCTCGGTCCCAGTCGTTGTCGAGGTAGGCGGGGACGGTCTCGGCCTTCAGGAGCAGTTCGGTCCAGCCGAGGGGGCCGCCGCCGATATCGTCCTGCCAGGCGTTGGAGGCGTCCGATCCGGTGCGGTCGGGCAGGATGCGCCACTTCGGGACCTCGGCGACGCCGTCGCGATGGTCGAAGGGACGCTGACAGGGGAAGGCCAGGCCGACGTGCCAGTCTTCCAGGACCGGATCATGTTGTCCCACTACCGAATTCAATGCCTCCAGCCGGGGCAGGCGGGGCGGGGTGACCGCGAGCCACTGCTTGGCGGTCAGGTCGTTCGCGACCGCGACGATACGAACGGCGTTGGCCTGTGCGGGAATTCGGTCCAGGGGGATCCGCATGTTCCGCCAGGACGGTGCGCCGCCGATATCGAGCGGGACGAACGAGCCGAGCGAAGTCTGCGTGCCGTCCGGTGCGCGATGGGCGAATTCGACGCTCAGGTCCTGGCCGTAGGTGACCACGCCGTCCTTGTCGACCGACTTGATCCGGCCCGCCGCGGTCACCACCAGCATTCGATAGGCCGGATCACGCTGTGCCCGTGCCAGATCCAGGCGATACCACTGCGAGGTCAGGTGTGCCTGCTGTTTGTCGCCGGTCGTATAACTGCCCATGACCGGCGTGCGGGCCGGGTCAAGGCCGAACGGGAGGGCGACCGTGCTGCCGTTGACGCCGGGGCGTTCCGTCGTGCCGCCCCCGGTCCCGGCCGAGGTGGTTCGGGTGGTCTTGTTCTGCGAACCCTGGTTGACCGAGTTCGCGCCGCCGGTCGAGGTCTCCTCCGCGTCGGCGGTCAGATCCTCGGCCACGCCGTGCGGCGTGAATCCGGCGCTGTCCGCGGACAAGCCGTTCGCGGCCGGACCGGAGTACGGCGTGAGCAGCGAGTCCGCGGTATTCGTCTCCACCAGAACGTCGTCGGCGAGGGCGCACGTATTCCCCGCCAGCGCACGCAGATTCGACTTCGCGATCGAATACGCCGGGTACTGGGTGATCGCGGCCTTGCCCAGCGAGGCGACCTCGAACAGCACCATGACCGCGGCGGCGATGGTCAGCGGTTGTACGGCGAATCGGTCGAAGCGTCGCCGTTGAACCGGAACGCCCTTGTGCCGGTACGGTTCCCGGTAGTACTGCCAGGCCGCGAGCAGCAGGCACAGCACCGCCAGGCCCAGGAACGCCGTGGAGAAGCCCTTGCCGAGGATCAGCGGGGCCTTGTCGTACCAGGACACCCCGTAACTCGACACGTACCACCAGCCGTTGGATCCGGTGAACGTCACCGCCAGCAGGAAGAACACCCCGGCGGCGAAGATCGATCGGTTGTATCGCGCGCGAATCCCGTTGGCGCCCACCGCGACCGCGGTCAGCGCGGCCACCGATCCGGCCAGGCCCGCGTAGACGCCGAAGTGATGTGTCCACTTGGTCGGCGTGAACATCATCAGCAGCAGCGACATGAACACGATGCCCTGGATACGCGCGGACGGTCCGCGCGAGGTCCCCGGGATCCTGCCGTTCTTGCGCAACATCACCAGCACGCACACCGCCAGGCACAGCAGCAGGCCCAGGATGCCGAAGCGGCGCGCGAGCGACCCGTCCGGGGAGAGTGACAGCAACGCATCCCAGCGGGTGCGTTCGTCGAACCAGGCGGCATTGGGGCCGATGATCGTGCGCACGCGGGTCGCCTCCAGCACCGCGGCCAGGGTCTGATCGGCGAAGACCACCACCAGGACGAGCGTTCCCGCGGCCACGCCGGGAGCCAGCACCGAGCCGTAACGCAGGACGACCGAACCGATTCCGCCGCGTGCCGCCCCCGGCACCTCGCGGCCCGAACCGTGCCGCGCGCGTTTGATGATGATCTGCAGCACCGGACGAGATCCGGCGATCATGGCGGCGATGCAGATCAGCCCGGTCGGCCCGGCGGCGAGGGAGAACGCCGCGATGAGCACGCCGATCGCGGCCGGTAGCAGCCGGCCGGTGGCGATCGCCCGCTCGATCGAAGCCCAGGTCAGCAACGCGCCCAAGGCGATCAGCGGTTCCGGGCGCAGGCCGTTGTCGTAGGGCAGCCAGCCGGCCAGGAAGACCAGCCCGCCTGTCCACAGCGCCACCCGGTCCCGCCGGACGCGAGCGCCCAAGCGCGGCAACACTTCCCGGCTGATCACCAGCCAGCACAGGACTCCGGCCAGCAGGGCCGGCAGGCGCATCCAGAGACTCGAATCGCTGATCCGCGTCATCCAGGACAGCACCTCGTACGGCCAGCCGAAGGGCGCCTCGGCCACGCCGAACCAGCGGTAGTAATTGGACATATAGCCCGAATGTCCCGCTGTGCGAGCCATGTTCAGGATGTAGCCGTCATCGGAGGTGTTCGCGCCGATGACGTGCCACAGCACCAGCGTGCCCAGCACCACCGCGTCCGCGAGGGTGAACCGCCACCACCGCGCGGGCAGGAACCGGCGCGGGCGGCGGCCGTCGGCGGTATCGATCAGGTGCAGTGCGATCAGCGCGATGATGGTGAACAGCACCGCGCCCACGGTCGCGGCGGTCTTCAGCACGGTCGGCGAGGAGGAGAACCGCGCGTCGATGTCGGCGTGCAGATGGGCGTCGCCGAGCTGGGCGCGGGTCAGATCGGTGAAAACGCCCACCACCTGCGGCCGCACATCCCCGGCGACGGTGTTGGTGAACGGCGTGCCGTCCTTGCGGTGCACACCGGTCAGGGTGGCGGTCGTCCCGGCGACCGTGGATTCGAGGGTGAACTCACCACATCCGGCGACCTCGGCGACCGGCGCGGACAGCACCGGAATCTCGCGCTGCAACACCGAGAACGTACGCCCGGCGCCAGGCTCGTCGTTCACCCGCACGAGCAGCCCCTTGGCCGAGGCCTTCGCCGCCTCGACCGGCACGGTGGACAGCACGGTCCCGCTGGACAGCTCGCGCAGAACCGTGCACGGCAGCGAAAGACGCAGTTGGAGTGGTGTATACGAGACCAGCGGCGCGTCGACGTTCACCGACTGCGGCTGCGGCCAGTCCAGCGCCGCCCGGTCCTGCCGCACCGGCAGCAGCGGCGTGATCACCGCCAACAGAACTGCCAGCACCCCCGAGACGAGAGCAATCAGCCGGACACGGGAGAACCCGGAGGAGTCAGCGCGCACGATCCCCGATGCTAGCCATCCGCCCGTTCGATTCTCCCGGCCGGGCTCCGCCGCCCCGTGATCCCGGCCACACGCCGTGCCGGAGGTTGTACCGAGACGACTGCATTACCGCGCCTGCCCGATAGCCGGGAGGCAGCCAAGCGCCCTCGCCAACTGGAAGTGCGCCACTCTCGGCATCCAGGTCGGCCCGCACGGATCTGTAGAACTCATCTCTCGATCGTCCGATGGACTCGTAGCGGCGAACGTACTCGTCGTGCTCGATCGTTGTTTCTTCTCGGGTGACGAATATGAGCGTCCAGGCGGCTTGGTGCCGGCTACGGGCAGCTGCGATCGCTTCCGGTGACCCGAGCCGGAGCACAGTCTCCCATTCGGCTGTCCGCTCGGCTTCCCCAGTAGCCAGCGGTTGCACGCCGGTGTCGAGGTCGGTCGGCAACGCGGATGCGGGACAGCCAGTATGGCCGCGACCCGGTACGAAACCTCCGGCGACTTCTTCGATGCAGTGGCGTAGTCGCTGTAGGCGGTCAACCGCTTGCCGTCCCAGCGAGTGTCGAGACTTCGTTGCCACTTCGCCCGCTCGGTCATGGCTGTCGCTGTGCACGTCGCGCCCGCGCCGAGTACTACGCGGCGAGTGTCGGAAGCTGTGCTCACCGGTCCGAATCTGCCTGCGGCAGAACGTGGCCGGACGGGATCAGGTGAGTGCTCGCACGTCCCAGAGGTGGACGCCGTCGACGTATTGGCCTGGGACGTCGAGTAATTGGTCCAGGACGGTGCGCAGGGCGTCGCCGTTGCGGCTGGGTGGGAGGACGACGATGTCGGCGTGCCAATAGCGCAGGTCTTCCCGGGCCCGGTCGCGGGTGGTTGCGTCGATGTGTGGGATGCGGCCGGTGCGTTCGACGTCCATGAGCAGACCCGCGGTGGGACGGTCGATGGGGCCGTAGCCGCCCTTCTTGTCCGCCATCGGGCCGACGAAATAGCCTCCGGCGATGCGGAAGTCGAAGTTCGCGGCGTACTGCCAGCGCAGCGGGCGGGCATCCAGGCGGGTCGGCGGCGGTGCGATGACCACCGAGCCGCCGCCGGCGTACCGCTCGACGGTTCCGTCGGTGAAGAAGGACGGTACGTCCGGGCGGTGGGTGACCGGCAGGATGGTGGGGGTCAGCGGGACCAGCGCCAGGGCCAGGGCGGCGAACCAGATCAGCGGTCGCGGCTCGGTCAGCGAAATCCGCCAATAGCTCAGCGCGCGTTCGGTACCCAGCGCGAGGAGCACCGCGATCGCCGGGACCGCGGCCATGGCGAACCGCGTCTCGAGCATGGTGTCCAGCAGGGGCAGATTCTCCAGCCAATGCCATGGCAGCGTGATCCCGGTCGAATGCGTGCCGAACATCGCCGGCGTGCCCAGCGACAGGGCGCCGAAGCCGAGGATCACCACCGCGCACGCCCGCACCACACGGTACCCCGCCAGCTCATCGCCGGAAGGAATGCGCTTGCGCCACAGCAATATCGCGGTCACCGCCAGCAGAATCAGCAGGGGCCAGCCGAAATACGCGTTCTGCTCGGTGGGGTTGATCGCGACGTTCTGTCCCGGTGCGAATTCCCCGCCCAGCGATTCGGACGGGAACTGCGCCAGCGTCTTCACGTCGTTGCCCATCGGCCCGTGGTCGATGGAACTGTAGCTCTGCGGTCCGCAGAACTGCCACCACAGCGGAATCGCGGTGAGCGCGAGGGTGATCAGGGCCGCGCCCAGCACCGTGGGCGTGAGCGCGCACAGCACCCGCAGTCCGGCTCGCGGCCGATGCAGGTAGTACACGATCGCGAAAACCCCGAACGCGAGGGAGAAGATCAGCAGCGGTTCCTCGCCCAGGGCGATCTGCAATGTCAGCAGCGCGGCCAGCAGCGCTGTGTCCCGAAGACCGCGCTTCGTGCCGGCAAGCGCGCGAATCCCCCTGCCGGCACTGCGAAAGGCGGTCGCGAGCGTGGGACGGCCGTGCCATGAACCGGGCCAGCCCGGCACGACCCCAGCCTGCTCGCCGGCGGCTCGACGCGCAATGCGGATGAGCAGGGCGGCGATGGCGGGCAGGGCGGCGAGCAGGACGAAATTGGGATGGGCGTTGGCGTGGGAGATCATCGCCGGGGCGAAACCACAGAACAGGCCGCCGAGGACCGCGGCGAAGCGTGAGCGTACAAGTTCGCGGGAGAACAGCCAGTACCAGGCGAAGGCGGTGGCGCAAAGGCCCATCGTGAGCACCAGCACGAAGGTGACGGTCGGACCGAACACCATGGTGACCGGGATGAGCGGCACGCCGACGCCGAACATGGCCGTATTCGCCATCATGTTCACCCCGTCGGGGAAATTCTGCAGGTGGGTGCCCAGCGGATTCTGCAGATGGGCGAACGCGTGGGCGGTCTCGGCGAAGAACCACTCCCACATGAACTGGTCCTGTCCGCTCTTGACCAGGTAGCCGTGGTGGGTGTCGCGCCACTGACCGGACAGGACGTAGGTGGCCAGGAGCAAGTAGGCGCCCGCGATGACCAGGTCGGCTCGGGAGAGCGACAACGGCCGTCGGCGCGGGACGCCCTGCTCATCGGCTGTGGGCCGATCCAGAACCGCGGTCGCGGCGTCTACCGCCGACTGCTCGGTCCGATCCGTTGCCCGCACCGATACCACTGGTAGAACTCCTCCTGCCGATCACGATCAGCGGCCCAGGCTACCTCCGGGTTCCGGCTGCGCGTAGTCGGCCGAGGAGTTATCCACAAGAAAATGTCTTATTCCACAAGGTTATCCACAGGCCGACGGGGTGTGTGTGCATCGCCATCATGTCGCATCACCGCACCACGACCAGCGTGAACGGCCCGATATCCGTCGTCTCGAAATGCGGATCCGCGAACAACGTCTTGGGGAAAGTCACAGAATACCGACGCACGTTCGGATCGTTCGGATACACGTCCGAGGAAAGGCGCAGGGTGTAACTGTCGCCGCTGCTGCGGAACAGGAAGGCATCCGGCGCGCGCCAGGGTGAGTGCGCCAGCGCGTCGCGCAGTTCCGCCGGCGACTTCAGCTTGCTCCAGCGGGTGATCTCGGCGGCGCGGGCGGAGAAATCGGCCAGCGGATTGGCATAGTGCGGAGTGCGCGCCTGAAAACCGTAGTACGGGTAGTAGGACAGGAAGCTGGTGTCCGCGGTGAGCACCACGGTCTGGTCGCGCGGACGGCCGGTCCGGGCCAGCAGCGCGGCATCCACGTCGTGGTAGTGCGATACCGCCGATGGGCTGCGCTGATCCGCGCGCACCCCGTCGCCGTCGGTATCGGTGTAGGCGGTGGTGATCTCGGTGTTCAGGATGCTCGGAATGTCCTGGGTGAACGCGAGCGTGCCGAGCACACCGACCGCGACGGTCACCGCGCGGAACCGCTCGGGCTCGTTGAGGGCGCGATACACCGCCCGGGTCCCCTCGGCGAATCCGAAGACCCCGGCCGCGGCCAGCAGCACCTGCAGGATCGGTTCGAGCCGGAACGCCAGCAGCGTGGTTCCGGCGGCCGTGGCCGTCATCGACAGCAGCGACCACAGATAGATGGCCACCACCGCGATGCCCAGCGCCTGCGCCCGCCGCGAACTCGCCGCCCGCAGCACCAGCCAGATCGTGCCGATCAGGCACAGCGCGCCGAGCAGCGAGAATTGGAACATCGGGAATGACAGTTGCGAACCCGGCTCCGGCAGATAGTGCAGCGCGGCGTTGGACATGTGCGCGCTCAGCGACTTTCGCAGATAGGGCCCGTAGGTGATCAGGCCGAGCACTCCCGAGATGACGCCGATCACGATGAGCCGCAACAGAATCGGCCCGAGTTCCCGCAGCCACCACAGACCGGCACGATCGCTGTCCCGGCGTCGCCGGGCGATCGCCGCGAGCCATGCGAAGAACGCCATCAGGCATACGGCGAATACCGCGATGCCGAAGAACAACGTATAGAACATGGCCGAGACGCCCAAGAAGGTCCCGGTGCCGATGACCGCTCCCCAGCCACCCGCCGTCGCGACCGGCGCGTCCGGACCCGAAACCCGCGGCCGGTGCAGCGCGCCCCACGCCAGCACCATCGCCGGTGCGAACAGCACCACCAGCACCGCGCTGTACGCCTCCGGAGACGCGTAGGCCACCATCACTGCCGTGGTCGCCGCCGCCACGCCGATCGCCCAATCCGCGCGAACCAGCTTGGACCACAACACCAGTGCCAGCACCGAGGCCACCGCCAGCGATACGATCGCCCACGGCTTGAACGCCTCCCACCCCGGCAGCCCGAGCAGACTCGCGACCCGCCCACCGAGCCAGAACCACCCGGCCGAGTAGTAGGGCGGCAGATCCGCATAGGTCATATCGTGCAGCGCCGCGGAATCGGTCAGCCGCGTGAGATATTCGGTCCGGAACTCCTGATCCACCGAGATGCCGAACAGATACAACTTGGTAGCCGCCAGCGGCATACCCAGCGTCACCGTGACGAACGCCGAAATCCCGGCCCACGACAGCACTTTCGCCAGCCAGGGCCACCGCCGCATTCGCACGATCGTCACCGCCGCGATGAGCAGCACCGCCGCGCCGACCTGCCCGACGGTCGTGATCGCCCGAGTCACATTGGACGCGTTGAACGCCGGCCAGTGCACCACCGAGAACGCCTCGAGCCCAACCACTGCCACCACGACCGCGACCACCGTAGCGAGCACGCCGTCTCCCACGGCCCCGCCGACCCGCCGCCCCAGCACCGCGAACCCGCCGGACACGTGCTGCTCCGGATCCACTGCCATCGTGCTCATCCGCGGGCTCCTGTCGTGCTCTCGCCGATGGCCGGCGAATCGTCCTGCCGCAGGAGACCCTGCCCTCGATCCCTTCCGTGCTGCGCTGACCGGCCGGACGCCGGCACGCTCGTTGCGGTGCCGTCGGTCCAGGCGCGGATAACGTTGCGTCGCTCAGCAATTCGGTGTCCACGGCACACGACCGCAGAGGGGTGGCCGCTCGCCTGTGAACCGGAGATCGCCGGGACAGCAACACCCCGTGGCGGGGTCGACACGGCCGCGTCGCTCGACCGGCATGAAAGAAGGTGCGGGCCGAGTGTGCGGGCACGTGCCGGGGTGCTCCTGGCGTGGGCCTGCCCGCCGAATCGTCGCGCGGATGACCCGCCTACCGGGAACTGCCCGATCCTGTGCACTGTGCCCTCCGGAAAAGTCTTCTCACCACGCTGTCCGAGCGTCCGTCGCCGGGCGTCAGCCTAGCCACTCGTCGTCGCGCTGACAGATGAGGTCCGGTTGGTGACGGATGCCGCCTGGTGGTAGTACCGTGATTCCTACTGGAAGTAGCATTGAGGGTATGAAGTTGAGCGTCAGCCTCTCCGAGCAAGATGTTGCGTTGCTCGACGAGATAGTGCAGGAGCGGGGGCTGTCCTCGCGGTCGGCGGCGGTGCAGGAGGCATTGCGCCTGATCAGGCAGGCCGGTCTAGCCGATGCTTACGCGGATGCCTGGTCGGAGTGGGAGTCCTCGGGCGAGGCGCAGCTGTGGGGCGACACCACCGGCGACGGGGTCGAGTGAGTGCGGCGAGGTGAGATCCGGCTGGTCGATCTGGAACCGGTACGCGGTGCCGAGTCGAACGAGCGCCGCCCGGCGGTGATCGTCAGCAACGACCGTGCCAACGAGACCGCGGCACGCTTGGGGCGAGGCGTGGTCACCGTCGTGCCGGTGACGAGCAACACCGGCCGTGTGTATCCGTTCCAGGTTTTTCTGAGTAGCGAATTACCCGGTGTCCGTGTGGATTCCAAGGCGCAGGCCGAGCAGATTCGCTCGGTGTCCGTGGAACGGCTCGGCCCCGCGCTCGGGCGGTTGCCCGAGTCGGTTGTAGCCGAGATAGATCGAGCGATATGCCTGCATCTGAGCCTGTAGTGCCCGCCGGAGAGTTCAGCTGGGACGCGCTGCGTGAGGCGTTGGCCGAGGGGGGAAGGCCGTGGCCCGTCGATCCCATTGGATCGGGACGCGTTCCTCGCACGAAAGCGCGGCGAAACCGCACGGTGAGGTCGGCACCTGTGCCCGGGACCGTCCGGCGGTCCCGGGCCGGTGACTCTAGATCGGCAGCCGGCGGAAGATCGGGCGCGGGATGTGGCGCAGGATCATCATGACGAAGCGGAACTGGTTGGGAGCCCAGACCAGCTCCTTGCCCTTCTGGGCCGACGAAACCGCAAGCGTCGCAATATCTTCCTTGTCGACGGTGAGCGGGGCCTCCTTGACGTGCGCGGAGAACCGGGTGCGCACCATGCCGGGGCGGATGACCGTGACGCGCGGGCCGTGCGGGCGCAGCGCCTCGCCGAGGCCGAGGTAGAACCCGTCCAGTCCGGCCTTGGTGGAGCCGTAGACGAAGTTGGAGCGGCGCACCCGCTCACCGGCGACCGAGGACATGACGATGATCCGCCCGAAGCCCTGCGCCTTCATCTTCTCGCCCAGCAGCACGCCGACCGACACCGAGGCGGTGTAGTTGACCTGAGCCACCCGGACGGCCTTGGCCTGGTTCTGCCAAAGCTCCTCCGGATCGCCGTCCAGGGCGAACGCGACGATGGCGACGTCGATATCGCCCGCGCTCCACGCCGCGTCGATCACCTTGGCGTGGCTTTCGGTGTCCAGCGCGTCGAAGTCGATGACCTCGACCGCGGACGCGCCCGCTGCCTCCATCTGCGCGACCGCGTCCGCGCGCAGCGGATCGTTCGGCAGCGCGGCCAGCACGATGCGCGCCGGGCCCTTCTTCAGGTACTCGGCGCAGATCGCCAGACCGATTTCCGAGGTGCCGCCCAGGAGCAGAATCGTCTGCGGATTACCTACGGCGTTGATCACTGCAGCTCCAGCCTTCTCGCCATATCGGACATGAAAACGCCTGTGGGATCGACACTTCGGCGGATCTTGATCCACTCGTCGATCCGGGGGTACATCTGGTGGAAGGCCTCGGCGGTGGTCCGGGAGTCCTTCGCGGTGTAGAGCCGGCCGCCGAACTCCATGACCCGGCGGTCAAGATCGCTCACCAGCTCGTTGAGGCCGGGACGGATCGGGAAGTCGCAGCAGATGTTCCAGCCCGGCATCGGGAAGCTCAGCGGCGCCGGGTTGCCCGGACCGAACAGCTTGAAGACATTCAACGCCGAAATGTGGCCGGACGCCTGGATATCGACGATGATCCGCTTGAATTCCTCGACCGCCTCGGTCGGCACCACGAACTGGTACTGCAGGAATCCGGCCGGACCGTAGGCGCGATTCCACTCCGCGACCATGTCCAGCGGGTGATAGAACTGCGTCAGGTTCTGGATCTTGCCGGTGTAGTTGCCGCCCATCGCGTAGTACGCCTCGCCGACCGCACCCAGCGTGAGCCGGTTGGCGGTGAAGCTCGGAAAGATCGGCGGCACCGTGAGCAGTTGCGGCGCATCGAATTTGAGCGGGTTCTTCTGCTTCTTCTTGGGCAGCTCGTCGAGCTTGGCCAGGCGGCCGCGGGTGATGCAGGCCCGGCCCAGCTTCGGCGCCGGGTTCATCACGTCGAACCACGCGCTCGAATACGTGTAGTTCGCCTCGCTGCCGTCGCTGTGCGCGGCGATGGTCTCGTCCAACGTCGAGGTCTTGACGCCGTCGTTGATGAAATAGGCCGTCTCGGTCGGCGCCATCTCGATGCTCGCGCGCAGGATGATTCCGGTCAGCCCGTTGCCGCCGACCGTCGCCCAGAACAACTTGGCGTTGCGCTTGGGCGTGATGTGCTGCACCTGGCCGTCGGCGGTGAGCAGCTCGATCGAGCGGACGTGGTTGCCGAAGCTGCCCTCGCTGTGATGGTTCTTGCCGTGGATATCGGAGGCGATCGCGCCGCCGATGGTGACCTGCCGAGTGCCCGGCAGCACCGGAACCCACAGCCCGAACGGCAGCGCGGCCTTCATCAGCTGATCCAGGCTGACGCCGCCGTCGACGTCGACCATGCGGGTGTCGCGGTCGATCCGGTGGATCCGGTTCATCGCGGTCATATCGACGACCAGGCCGCCCGCGTTCTGCGCGTGGTCGCCGTAGGAGCGGCCCAGTCCGCGCGCGATGACGCCGCGGCGCAGGTGCGCCGGCTTGGACTCGTTGTCCTCGGCGACCATGGCGACGGCGCGGGCGATCACTTCGGGATCACCCGTCGAGAGCACTTCGGAAGTGGTTGGCGCGGTGCGACCCCACCCGGTCAGCCGACGAGTGTGCGTGGCGAGTGCTGGGGATTCCTGCGACCCAGCGCTGCCGATCTGCGGTTCGCCGCCCTCACTGGCGGCCGTATCCGCGGCTGTGGAGGTCTGAGCTTTCGTGGACATCGGCATAGAGGCTACAGGTATCGCCGGAGGAAGGACCGGGCGTCACCACCGCCTGCCTCGGATGGAACCCACATCACAGTGCGCTGGGAAGTTACTGGACATCCGATCCCCGCGGGGACTGGCGCACCGCGCGCGGCCCGCTACGCTCGTGCCCGTGACCGCGCAACCCCATCTTCCGCTGCCGCCCGAGTTGCCCCTGGCCGACGAGCCCGGTGGTACGGATGTCGATCTGAAGACGCAGATCTTCCGGTTCATCCTGACCGGTGCGCTGTCCGCGGTCGTGGATTTCGGGCTGTACCTGGTGCTTTGGAAGGGCGCGGGCCTGGATCGCGATATCGCCAAGGCGTGCAGTTTCATCGTCGGCACCACGACGGCGTACCTGATCAACCGCCGCTGGACATTCAAGGCCGAGCCCAGTCGCGCCCGGTTCATCGCGGTGGTCGTGCTCTACGCGATAACCTTCGCCGCCCAGGTCGGCATCAACGCGCTGCTGAATACGACCCTGCCCGCGATGAAACTGCACGTCCTGGGTCACCCGGTGACGCTCGCGGTCCTGGTCGCCTTCGTGGTCGCCCAGGGTGTGGCGACCGTGATCAATTTCGTCGTGCAGCGCGCGGTCATCTTCAAGATCTGACGCGCTGACCCGCCTCGCTCCCCCGCCTCCCCGAGACTTCAGCGGGCCGTTGGGGGCGTGGGACTTGGGCGTCGGGCCGGCGGTTGTGAGCTGATTACCTTTTGGGCGTGCCCGGGGAGTTACCCATGTGCTTCCGAGATCAGCTGTTGCGCTTCCCCGCGGCTTCCCCGGGCCGTGGGTGTCCCTAGATTCAGGGGCCGGGCCGGCGGCCGGGTGCGTACTTCGGTCCTGGGTGTGCCCGGGAGTTACCCATGTTCTTGCGAGATCAGTGATTCCCGTTCAGTGAATCTCGGTTGCTGCCCAGTGGCTCAGGCTGGGGTCAGGGTTACCGGGACTCCGCTGAAGACCGCGTTGCCGGAGGGGGCGTCGACCAGCGAAACGTCGGTGAGGGTGTTCGCGTTGACTCCGGGATGGGTGCGGGCGACCGATTGGGTGTCGTTCTCCTCGTGACCCCAGCCGTGCGGGAGGCTGACGACGCCGGGCATGATCTCGTCGGTCGGTTCCACCGGGACGGTGACCGCGCCCGCCGCGGACTTCACCACCGCATGGTCGGTGAGCCCGAGGCGTTCGGCGTCGGCGGGGTGGATGTGCAGGGTGCAGGTGTTGGAGCCGCCGACCAGGGTCGGGATGTTGTGCATCCAGCTGTTGTTGGAACGCAGCTGCCGCCGGCCGATGAGCAGTAGTTCGGGTGCGGTGTCGGCGAGGCGCTCGCGCAGCCGGGACAGGTCGTCCAGCAGTGGCCGCGGCGCGAGTTCCACTCGGCGCGAGGCGGTGCGCAGAATTCCGGGCAGACGCGGGCGCAGCGGACCCAGATCGATGCCGTGCGGATTGTCCAGCAGCACTCGCAGATTCAGGTCGCCGCGGACGGCGGTGTCTTCTTCGGCGGCGGCCGCATTCCACTCCCCGTACGGGCCCAGACGCAGCATCATATCGATGCGCTGCTCGGTGCTGTTCTCGCCGTGCAGTTCCTCGCGACGCTCCAGCAGTCCGGCCTTGTGCAGCGTTCCGGCGATGACCAGCTCGTCGACGGCGGCGATCGGGTCGCGGCTCGGTTCGGGTTGCTGCCCGGAAACCGCCATCGCCAGCCGGGCGAGGATCTCCGCCTCCGAGGCGCTGTCGCCCAGCGGCACCAGCGGCCGCGAGTAGCGCGCGTAGTTGCGCACCGCGAACTGCAGCAGCGCGAAATCGTAATGCGGCGACTGCACGGTGCGCGGCGGCGGCAGGATCACATCGGCGTGCCGAGTGGTCTCGTTGAGGTAACGGTCCACGCTCACCATGAAGTCCAGTTCGGCGAACGCCTCGGCGAGCCGGGGCCCGCCCGGTGCGGACACCACCGGATTCCCGGCGACGGTGATCAGCGCCCGGATCTGCCCCTCACCGGGTGTGCGGATCTCCTCGGCGAGTGCGGCGATCGGGAATTCGCCCATGGCCTCGGGCAATTCGCGGACGCGGGTGGTCCAGCGGCCGAGCCGGAACGGGCGGGTCCGGACGATGCCGAGCGCGGCGGCGGTGGCGAACATCGCCCCGCCGGGACGATCCAGATTGCCGGTGAGCACGTTGATCACATCCACGAGCCATTGCGTGAGCGTGCCGAATTCGGCGGTACACGTGCCGATCCGGGCGTAAACGGCGGCGCTGGGCGCGGCGGCGAGTTCCCGGGCGAGCCGGATGACGGTGTCCGCGGCGACGCCGGTGCGTCCGGCGACCACGTCGGGGGTGAAATCGGCCGCGGCCGAGCGCACCTCGTCCAGGCCCTCCACCGGTACCCGGATATCGGTGAGATTCTCCGCGAAGAGCGTGTGCACGATCCCGAACAGCAGGTAGGCATCGCTGCCGGGGCGGATGAACAGATGTTCGTCGGCCAGTTTCGCGGTGCGGGTGCGTCGCGGATCCACCACGACGAGCCGGCCGCCGCGTTTGCGCAGCGCCTTCAGCCGTCCCGGATAATCCGGCGCCGTGCACAGTGACCCGTTGGACTCCAGCGGATTCGCGCCGAGCATCAGCAGATAATCGGTGCGATCCAGATCCGGCACCGGCACGGTGAGCGGATCGCCGAACATCAGACCGCTGGCGACCTGTTTGGGCATCTGGTCCGCGGTACTGGCCGAGTAGAGATTGCGAGTGCTCAACGCGCGCATCAGCACCGGGGCGTACAGCGCCCCCGCCACGGTGTGGGCGTTGGGGTTTCCCAGATACAGCGCCACCGCCGAGCGCCCGAATTCCTGGACCAGCGCCGGAATTCGCTCGGCGATCAGATCGAATGCCTCCTGCCACGAGGCGGTGCGCCAACTGTCGTCGGCGCGATCGCGGATCATCGGACGGGTGAGCCGGTCCGGATCGGCGTCCAGATGCCCCAGACTCGCACCCTTCGGGCACAGGAATCCGCGACTGAACGGATCCTCCCGATCTCCGCGGACCCCGATGACGTGATCCTCGGCGTCGAGGGTCAGCTCTAATCCGCACACGGCCTCACACAGCGGGCAGGTGCGCAACAGGGTGCGAGGAGCATTGGTGACGTCGGTCATAGCACCATCATCACCCGCGCCGCCCACCGCTGAAATGTAAACGGCCATACGCAACACAAAACCGCGAGAACCGGGCAGTTCTCGCGGTTTTGTTGTTGAAACTTCAGCGCTGGATCAGCTGGCGATGCGGGCCAGCTGCGGCTTGCGCCGCCCGGCGAGGGCCGAGCGGACGGCCGCGCCCAGCGCGACCACCGGCGGGATCCAGCGGGCCTCGCTCGGGGCGACGCCCCAGCAGGCGTCGCCGGTCGAGAGCTGGGTCGGCGGCAGCGGGATGCCCGCGCCGTCGGTGTGGACGATCGCGCCCGCCTTGCGCAGCGCCTCGATCGCCATGGCGGCCTTGGCAACGCCGGTGACGAGGTGGATCTCGCGGCGCTCGGCGCCCGGGATCTCGATGACCGGGCCCGTCAGGTCGTTCGCTCGCAAGAACCGGCGCACGGCAGCGGCGAGTTCGCCGGTGACCTCGATGCCCGATACATCCTCATCGGTGATCAGGCAGATGCCGTTGGCCGTTTCGGCGACCGTCCAGCCGCGCTGGATGTAGTCCTGCGCGCTAGCGGCCAGCGTGGCCGCCTTGACGGAAGTCGGAAACGTCGTACGCACTGTCTTCTCCATTCCCCGTAAAGATCTGGGTCCTGCTTCGATGCTGTTGGGTCTTGCTGCTGTCACTAGCTGGTCACGAGTCATATCGGGATGCGGCATCCGCGGTGTTACATGTCCTCGAAACTTTTTCGGCAGCCGTAGAATTCATCACAAGTCGGGCGGTCTGATTTGTAACGGCTATCACCCGGATGGTGTCGCCTTCGGCTGTCATGGCTCCTACCTTCTCGCTGCTGCCTGTGAATCCCCGAGGTGCTACCTGTGAATCAAATCCGTTGGGACTGGCAGATTCCCAACGGAATTCTTAACGTCGGCTGGGAGCGGTCGCATTGCCGCAGGCCGCGGGCGGGTAGAGGATCACGGATATGACCGACGACACCGGCGAACCTGTGAGCGTGGAGGCGGACGAGGAGTACCTCGCCTGGCGTGAATCCGTGGCCCAACGCCTGCCGCTGCGCTCGCGGAGTACCGGCGAGGAACCGCGTGCGGAGCCCTTCCGGAGTCCGGGGGCGTTCCGCGAATGGTGTGCGTCGGCCGCGCGAGCCCTGCTCGACGTGCAGTTCGCCCGGCCCGCGACCCGCACCCTGCTGCCGCTGGCCTACATACTGGGCCTGGCCTTCGCGCTCGCGGTGCCGATCGTGCTGACCGTATTGCTGTGGCGGGTGTCGCTGCCGCTGGGGATCGCGTTCCTGGTGGTGGTCGCGGTGCCGCTGGGCCTGACGATCGCCGCCGTGGTTCGGCTGGCGCTGGAGTTCCTGGTGAACGCCGCGCGCCTGGCCGGCCGCGTCGAGCACATCACTCAGCTGGCGGACGACCTGTTCCAGGCGCTGTCCGATGTGGCCGAACCGGTCAACCAGCTGTCCGAGGATGTGCGCGCGGTGCAGTTCTGGCGGTTCCGGAAGCGTCCGCCGCGAAAATAACCCTGGTTGGCGCATCTGTGAGGTTGGCGTGAATGCGCCACACCCCATATCGGGAGATCGTTTTGTTGTGCGACAATCCGAACTCGGGTCCGGCAAGCCGAATCCGGTATCGCATAAGGGTTTTGCCGTTCGGTGTGCCGCGATGGCGAGTACGATCGGCGCACGGACGCAGGGGGAAGTACATGGGCCTACCGCACGGGATCACCGGTTCGACGATGCCCCGCCGCCAGCTGGGCCGACGCCTGCGTGATCTGCGCAACCGGGCCCGGATGACCACGCGGGTGGCCGCGCAGCGGCTGGAATGGTCCGAGGCCAAGATCTGGCGGATCGAAACCGGGCAGACCTCGTTGCGCGGCTTGGACGTCGAGGCCATGTGCAAGGTCTACGGCGCTTCCGGGGAGGCGGCCGAACCGCTGATCGCGCTGGCCCGCGAGACCAAGGCGCGCGGCTGGTGGACCGAGTACAGCGATGTGATCGCCGAGGGTTTCGAGGTGTACCTGGGTCTCGAGGAGGCCGCCACTCGCCTGTCCACCTACGAGAACGAACTGGTCCCCGGCCTGTTGCAGACTCCGGACTACGCCCGCGCGGTGCTGACCGGCGCGCGCCCGGACATCTCGTCCGTCGAGGTCGATCGACGGGTGGCGGTGCGCATCGCCCGCCAGGCGGTACTCACCCGCGGCTCCAAGCCGCTTCGGCTGGAAGCGATGATCACCGAGGCGTTGCTGTGGCACCGGATCGGCAGCGCCGGGGTGATGGCCGCCCAGCTCGACCACCTGCGCCGGCTGTGCGAATTACCCAATATCGAGATCCGCGTCGTCCCAACCGATTCCGGCTACCACGAGGGCATGGACTCGGGCAGCTTCGCCCTACTCGAATTCGACGACGCCACAGGCGAACTCGCCGAACCCCCGGTAGTATTCGTCCAGAACTACACCGGCACAGCCTATTTCGACAAAGAAAACGAAATCACCCGCTACCGCCAGGCTTTCGAGAGCATCCGCGCCGCGACCATCGATGCCCGCGCCCCCCTCGAACAGGCCCGCGCGGGCCTGAACACGTGATTCCCCGTCTCGATTGCGTCACAACAACATTCGATCCCGCCAGAACACGGGCAAACTCCCCGGGTTGCAGCCGAAACGCATCAACTCGCGACCATCGGCCCGACGCCCGATGCTCCAGACGCTCAACTGCCACCCGAAGTCGCGGAGAGGCTGAGTAACAACGGTTTTCGCACGGACACGGCTGACTCCCAGCTGACGTCCGGAAGGTAATCAGCTCCCAACCGCCCGCCCGACGCGCAAGTCCCAGCGCACTCAACGACCCGCTGAAGTCACGGAGAGGTGAGGAAGCGTAACAACTGATCTCGTACGGACGTGGGTAACTCCCGGGTACGCCCAGGAGGTAATCGCCTCCCAACCGCCAACCCGCTGCGCAAGGGAGGCGGGGGAGCCTAGAGGAGTTGGGACAGGATTTCGCGGTGGGTGCGGGCGGAGTCGGCGTGGACGGCGCGGCCCTTGTCGGTGAGGCAGACGAAGATGGCGCGGCGGTCGTCGCTGCACATGCTGCGGCTGACCAGGCCATCGCGCTCGAGCCGGGCTACGGCGCGGGACAGGGCGCTCTGACTGAGGTAGATGTCGGCGGCCAGATCGCTCATCCGGTATGTCTCACAGGCGGCGTCGACCAGCCGGTCCAGCGTTTCGAATTCGCTCAGGCCGATGCGGTGCCGGTGCTGCAATTCCTTCTCCAGGGCGCAGGACACGGCCGCGTGTTTGTCCAGGAGCTCACGCCACTGCCCCACCAACGCGGTGGGTGCTGCCGCTCGCGGCGCTGACGCTGTCGACGCCTTCGTCATGCCGCCATCCTAGTGGCCCGGACCGAACAATGCAAACGCATTAAATGCTTGCACATTTAATGCACACGCAAGTAATGTTCCGTGTCATGACTTCCACGGCAACGTTCTCGGCGGGCTCCGCTGCCGATACCCGGTGGTCAGCACGCCTCTGGGGCATGTTGATCACGCTGTGCATCGTGTTGTTCCTCGACGGACTCGACGTTTCGATGATCGGTGTCGCCCTGCCGTCCATCGGTAAAGATCTGCATCTGGGCACCTCGACCCTGCAATGGCTGGTCAGCGGCTATGTGCTGGGTTACGGCGGATTGCTGCTGCTCGGCGGGCGCACCGCCGATCTGCTCGGCCGGCGCCGCGTCTTCCTGCTCGCGCTGGGCGTGTTCGCCCTGGCCTCGCTCGCGGGCGGGCTGGTCAGCTCGGCCGCACTGCTGATCGCGACCCGGTTCATCAAGGGTCTGGCCGCGGCGTTCACCGCGCCGACCGGCCTGTCCATCATCACCACCAACTTCGCCGAGGGTCCGGCGCGCAACCGGGCGCTGTCCATCTACACCGTGTTCGGTGCGGGGGGATACTCGATGGGCCTGGTGTTCGGCGGCCTGATGACCGGTCTGGGCTGGCGTTGGACGTTCCTGCTCCCGGTGCCGATCGCGCTGGCCGCGTTGATCGCCGCGGCCGTCCTGGTGCCCCGCGACCGCCGGGCAGAGGAGGGCGGACACGATCTGCTGGGCGCGCTGTTGTCCACCGCGGCCATGCTGTTGCTGGTCTACACCGTGGTTTCGGCTCCGCAGGCCGGATGGGCGTCGGCCCGCACGATCGGCTCGTTCGCCGCGGTGGCGGCGTTGTTCATCGGCTTCGTGGCGGTGGAGAAGCGGGTGCGGCATCCGCTGATCCGGCTCGGCATCCTCCGCCGCGCGACGCTGGTGCGGGCCAGTCTGGTCATCGTCGCACTGGCCGGGTCGTACTTCAGTTGGCAGTTCATCGTGACGCTGTACCTACAGGACACGCTGCACTGGTCGCCGCTGCAACTGGCCATGGCGCTGCTGCCGGTGGGTCTGCTGGTCGCGCTGTCCTCGGTGTTCTCCGACAAGCTGGTCGACCGGTTCGGCACCGGCCCGATCATCGCGGCGGCCATGATAGCGATGAGCATCGGCTATCTGCTGTTCCTGCGGGTGAACACGCACCCGTCCTACCTGACGGTCATCCTGCCCGCGGTCCTGCTGGTCGGCATCGGCTGGATCGGCTTCCCGTCGATCAACATCCAGGCCACCGCCGGTATCGATGATGACGAACAGGGCCTGGCCGCCGGAGTGCTGCAGACGTCGATGCAGGTCGGCGCGGCGATCGTCCTCGCGATCAACACCGCGATCATCGCCTCGGGAGCCCACACCGACGCCTCGCCCGCGGCCGTCCTGAGCGGCTACCGTCCGGGCCTGATCTTCGTCGGCGTGGTGGCGATGATCGGCGCACTCGTGGCACTGACCCACTTCCTGCCCACCCGCCGGGCCGCCGAACCCGTCGTCGGCCTGGACGATGAGCCGAAGCAGGAGGAACTCGCCGCCGCCTGAATCACATGATCGGACGAAGCTCTCGGTGGACGAATACGATTCGTCCACCGAGGGCTTGTTCGCGTACCGATTACGAGGCCGCTCCGAGGTTTGCGGCCCGTCGCACCG
>CBJNFW010000150.1:0-20575 GCA_966435935.1 uncultured Nocardia sp. | reverse complement strand
CCGTCCGTTCCCCGACCCGCGCGCGAATGTCCCGGGTTCCTATGTCGCACAGGGCAATACCGATCCCCGGATGGCGAATTCCGGTCCGGGAGAGCCGGACCTGTCCGCCCTGCTGGCCAAACCGCCCGGCCGTCGCCGGTGGCTGATCCCCACGGCCGTAGGAGTCGTCGTGGTGGCGGTCGCCGCCGGCGTCGGGATCTGGGTGACCCGGGACGGCGACCAGCCGGCCGGGCCCGCCACCTCGGCCACCGCCGCGGCCGCACCGGGCTCGGTGGCCGAGGCCAAGCAGCAGAATCCGGCCTTCGCCGGCAAGTCGGTCACCATGGTGGACGTCACCGACGGCAACAAGGTCGCGATCTACCTGGGCGGCACCCCGCAGACCCAATTCCTGCAGGGGCTCGGCTTCGTCTACAACCTCAGCTATGTCAAACAGGGCAACGAGACCTCACCGAAGCCGATGAGCGACTACGACTCCCTCAACACCGCCGACGGCAGCTACATCATCGCGGTACGCAGCGACAAGGCCGCCGGGGGCGGAGGCCTGCTCGGACTGCCGTACGAGATCAGCGCGTCCAACGCCACGGTGATCCCGCTGGACGATCCGACCGCGGTGTCGGCCATGCGCAACTGGGGAGCCGATTCGGAGAAGACCGAGTTGAGCAAGCTGGTTCCGGTGCTGAGCAAGCACATTCAGTGAACCGGCGGCCCCGGCGCTGGGGTCACAACGCGTAGAACCCGTCGCCCCAGAGGGTTTCCAGACGGCGGAAGTAGTCCTCGTACTGCGTCGCGACCACATCCGTGGAGAAGCGGCCGACGGCGTAATCGCGGATCGCCTGATAATCCAGGTCGTCGACCGCGTCCGCGGCATCGCAGAATTGGCGCAGCGAGCGGCACCGGAATCCGGTGACCCCCTGCTGCACGGTCTCGCTGAACGCGCCCCAGTCCGTGGTGATGACCGGAGTTCCGCACAGCATCGCCTCGACGTGCACCCCGCCGAACGGCTCCAGATACAGCGAGGGCACGAAAACCGCTCGGGCACGGCTCATCAGCTCACCGCGCCGCGCGGTGTCCACCACGCCGACATATTCGCCGAAGTCCGGTGGCGTTCCCGCGCCGGCGATCACGAGTTCGCGCCCGAGGGTGCGACATGTGTCCACCGCGATCCGATAGCCCTTCGCCTCGATCAGCCGGCCGATGAACAGGTAGTAGTCGTCCTTCTCCGCGGAGAACGGAAAGTCCGGCACGTCGAAGTAATTGGGGATCACCTGATCGAAGAATCGCCCGCGATCGCTCATGATTCCGGGCAGCGTCGTATGCGCGCCGTGCACCGCGTGCATCCACGCATAACTTTCGAACACACGGTATTTCGCGAACACACCGCTGTAGCCGATACCGAATTCCACCGTCATCAGGTCCGGCAGCGCGGCGCCGATCGCCTCCTGGCAGGTGCCGCCGATAATGCACAGGAAATCGCGCGGCTTCGCCCGCTCGGCGATGGCGGCGACGGCCCGGCCGTTGGTGATGACCCAGTGTTTGTCGTTCTTACCCCAGGTGATATTGATCGGTCCGTCGAAAAAGTCGTTGTGATCGAACCATTCGCGCTGTTCGTCCTTGGTCACGATGGTGACCAGTTCGGTGCAGGCCGCCTCGTTCTCCTCCGAGGCGTACAGGTACACCTCGTGTCCGAGCCCGGACATCATGTCGCAGAACCGGCGCACCTTCTGGGTGTACGCACACGGCGAATATGCCCGAGTGGTTTGCGTATGCGGCAGATTGACGACATGGAAACGCATCGTGGACACTTCAGCTACCCGACCAACTCTCCGGTGACGACGTGCCGAACCTACCCTACGGTGCGCCGGCCGGCCGTCCCATTGACGGCGAGCGGGCCGACACCGGTCGGCACCTGTGGCCCCCGTGCCTCGCGATTGGTAGGGTGAAGCGGCAGTCATGCCCGTCAGCTGGGTACAGCGGCACCTCGGGGGAAGGAGGACATACGCTGTCACCGCGCGATGTCTGCCGCAGGGGGTGTCTCGGCGGCCGATTCTCTTCGCGCGGAATTCGATCGGAAGAATTGGTTCGACGATCGATGGAACCGAAACAGCGCATGCTGCGTCCGAATACCTGTAGGCGATCGAGTCCCTTCGGCATGGTGGGGTTCGCACTTTCCGGCCGTCGCGGCCGGACTCGAGGGGAAGGAGGGTCCGGATTCGAGGCCTCGGCGGCCTCGACTGCCCCTGGTACCAGAGCCGGGTGCTCCGACGGCACGGGCGGGATGACGTCCACATCGTGGCATCTCGCGTCACGTGAGCACACCAGATCGGCTTCATCGCCTGGGGGGTGCACTTCATTGAGGCATGGAACCGAACGGACGTCGCACGCGTCCAACCAGATATACCGATCACGACGGACAACCTGTCGTCGATCGTTGACCCGAGAGGAGCACACTGTGGCTGGCAAGCTCGAAGCCAATGTCGATCAGATGAACACGTTCTCCAAGAACATGGAGGAACAGCACCAGAAACTGATCGCCCACATCCAGTCCACCAAGGCGGATCAGGAACAGACCACCGCCAGCTGGAGCGGTCAGGCTCGTTCCGCCTTCGATCAGTTCATGGAGCGCTACTACGAGCAGGCGCAGGCGATGAACAACAAGTTGTCGAACACCGTCGACAGCCTGATGAAAGCCGCCGACAACTACTCCAAGCAGGACGAGGAATTCCAGCAGCAGATCGCCAAGCAGAACTCCAGCCTGGATCTGCCCGCCATCTGATCCCGCCCGGCTCTTCACGTTCGGGCTTCGAAGATCACCACGTTCATAAGGAGCAAATCATGGCCGCCAACGATCCCTCGCGGATTTCCGCCAACTTCGGCGATGTCGCCGCAGGTGCCGACGCGTTCATCAGCCGCGCCCGCAACCTGATGTCCGACCTGGAGGATTTCCACAAGCAGGTCACCGACTTCGTCACCAACCACTGGCAGGGTGACGCGAACGACGCGTTCGCGCACCTGCAGTCCCAGTGGAACCAGAACATCATGCAGCTGAACACCACCCTGCAGGGTGCGGCTCAGCTCGTGCACACCGGCAACTCCGACCTGCAGTCCCGCGACTCCTCGCTCGCGGGCCTGTTCTGATCCGAGTTCCTCGCAACTGGGCCCCGGTGAATATCGCCGGGGCTCAGTCGTTTTCGCAAGAATTCCGGGCGCCGTCGGCATCGCCTGTTCGAGCGCCCGGCGACCATTCGGTAATGCCGTACCCCGCACCGGACGATATCTTCTACGACATCACCCGAATCACGAAGAGCAACCAGGGGTTTCACGTTGCGCCGCCGATCGAGCATCCGCACCGTCACGGCGGTCGCGCTCACCGCTGTTATGACCACATTGTCGACCGCGATGGGTTCGGGGATCGCATCGGCCGATCCGATCATCAGCGGCAAGCATCTGCTGGCCTCCCCCACCGCGGCCGACGGGTCGAAGATCAGCGCGTACTACATTCGCGACGCCCGGCACCTGACCCTGCGCGTGCGTTCGGCGGCGATGAATCAGGACATCACCATCGAGGTGCAGCGTCCCCGCGATACCTCGGTTCCCCGGCCGGTGCTGTATCTGCTCAATGGCGCGGGCGGCGGGCAGGACGCGGCGACCTGGCAGCGCAATACCGACGCGCTGCCCTATCTCGCCGAGAAGAACGTCAACGTCATCGAGCCGATCGGCGGCGCGTGGAGCTACTACACCGATTGGCTGAAGGACGATCCGGTACTGGGCCGCAACAAATGGAAAACCTTCTTCACCCGGGAACTGCCGCCGCTGATCGACGCGTCGTTGGGCACCGACGGCGTTCACGCGATCGCGGGTCTGTCGATGGCGGGCACCTCGGTGCTGGCCCTGGCCATGGCTCAGCCCGGACTCTACCGCAGCGTCGCCTCCTACAGCGGGTGCGCGCAGACCAGCGACCCGCTCGGACGTGAGGTGGTGAAGACGGCCGTATCGGTGTGGGGCGACGGTGATCCCGCCAATATGTGGGGTCCGGATTCGAGCCCGCTGTGGGCGGCGAACGACCCGTACGTACATGCCGACCGCTTGCGCGGGATCAACCTGTTCCTGTCCTCCGGCAGCGGTGTGCCCGGCCCGTACGACACCCTGAACAGCCCGTTCCTGTTGCATCCCGGCCCGGTGTCGCTGGCGAATCAGCTTCTGGTGGGCGGCCTGCTCGAAGCGGGAACCAACGCCTGCACACACAATCTGCAGAATCGCCTGAACCAGCTGGGCATCCCGGTCACGGTCGACTACACCGCCACCGGCACGCATTCCTGGGGCTACTGGCAGGACGCGCTGAAGCAGTCCTGGCCGACATTGGCCCGGGGGCTCGGTTTGTGACCCCGGTCAGCGCAGTTCGCGCACGCTGGTGAGGATTTCGCGCGCCCGATCGAGTCAGCTCTCCCGCCGTGCCCCGGTCCGCGAGAATGGCCAGCACCAGTACCGCGCCCGACCGGGCGTGGAAGGCGAAGGTGTGGACCGTGAACGACGTTGTGCTGCAACCCGGTCGGCCGGGCGTCCAATTCCCCGACGTCTCCACGTACTGCCCGTCTGCCCCCGCGGGCATCGCCTCGCCGGGCCCGAACGAGCCGGATCCGGCCGCCCGCCGACGCCCGTGACCGGGCGAGCCGCCATAGTCGAAGCTCGTACCTCGCTGCGCCACAGCGGGATTCGAATCTTCGTCACCGAAGCCATCCTGCCCGCCGGGCTCGCGCCGATCCTCCGGGCGGACCAGCGAGCCCGGCTTTCCGGCCGCGTGCCGCCTGCTCCCGGTACGCCCGCCCGCCGTTGCCCCGTGCACCGGCTCAGCCGAGTCGAAGTCCTCACTCGACCCCTCCCACCTGCGATCGTTCTTCTCTCTCACGCCATTTCGTTCCTAGTCCGCGCGACAGCCTCGCACCCATGATGCCCGCACGCCCAAATCACGGCGACGCATCGCAAGCTCCGCCACCGGTACGGTCCCACGCACGCCCGCGACCTCATCTACCCGGCAGCACCGCGGGCTCGGCGGTCACGGCGAGCCCTTGGATCACACCGGATGAACCGGACTTCGAACTTCGGACCTCGATGCTCGAGCGCATTGATGCTGTGGCAGCCGGCCCTCGAATCCCGACCCCGGCAGCGCGACGCTGAACTTTCCGCGACCACGGCACGGGTTCGTGGTCCGGCAGCCACGTCATAGCCCGCCGCGCCTACTTCGGAAAATACTCCGGATCGGGTTCGCAGGTGACGTCGCCGGCAGGGAGGGCCCCAGTGGCGAAGTAGCTGTTGACACGGTCGTTCAGGCAGGGGCTCAGACCGGCCCGGAAGGAACCGTGAATTCTGGTGTCGGCCAGGGTGACCAGGCGCGAGGCCGACAGATCACGATGCAGTGCAAGGCCTTCCGAGTAGGCGGTGCGGGTGTCGTGCACCACGCCCAGAATCAGCGCGGGCACCGCGTTGCGCACCCGGGTCGGGGCTTCCAGTGGGCCGGGCCAATAGGCGCAGGCGGTGATGTTGTTGGCGAACGCGCCGAATACCGGCTGGGTTGCCCGAGCGGCCTCGATATTGCGGTAGTACCAGGCCGGGTTCCGGGGCGCGGCCCGATCGTCGCACATCACCGCGGCCATGCCGGATGCCTCCAGCGGGGTCGCGGCGCTGATCTTGGCCTTGAGTTTCGCCACGTCCAGCGGTTTCCCGTCGACGCCGTCGGACAGCATCCGCACTACGTCGGCCAGGTTCGCGTTCATCTTGGGGTTGGTCAGCATGGCGAGCAGCATCATCGGCACGGTGTGCTCGTCCACCAGATATCCGGAGCCGATGCTGACCACCGGATGTTTCGCCGCACGGCGGATCATGTCCTGCACGAATGCGCGCACCTGCTGTGGCGTCGCGCCGAGGTGGTACTGGTCGTCGTGCCGGGCGGCCCACGCTGCCCAGTCGTCCAGCGCGTACTCGTTGATCGGGCCCATGTCCTGGAACAGTCCGACCCAGTAGCGATCGGGATCCACGGCGCTGTCCAATACGATCCGGTCGCTGGCCGCCGGGAACATCTGGGTATACACCGCACCCAGATAGGTGCCGTAGGAGGCGCCGTAATAGCTGATCTTGTCCACGCCGAGCGCACCCCGGATGACATCCATATCGCGGGCGGTGTTGCGCGTGGTGATGTTGCGAAGTTTGTCGGTGTCCCCGGCCAGACAGGACGCGGCCAGCGCGCCGGCCAGCGCGGTGTCGCGGGCATAGCCGAACACGTCGAATCCGGCCGAGAACATCATGGTCGGCAGCGGAATCGCGCAGTGCACCGGATCCGAGCGGCCGATACCGCGCGGGTCCATCCCGATCAGGTCGTATTGTGCCCGCACATCCGCGCTCATCGCCTTCTGCACACTCGTCATCGTGCGCAGACCCGGGCCGCCGGGCCCGCCGGGATTGGACAGCAGCACCCCGCGCCGGCGTCCCGGATCGGTCGCCGCGATCCGGGAGATCGCGATGTGCAGTGTCCGCCCGTCGGGGCGGCTGTAATCCAGCGGGACCAGAACCTGCGCGCACACCGCACCGGCGGCGTCGAGGTCACCGTCGTGACAGGGCTGCCAATCCAGTCGCTGCTGGTAGAACCGGTCGAGCGGCCCCTGCGCGTGGGCAGGGCCCGCGACGAGTCCGCCCATGAGGACAATCCCCATCATCGAAACGAGCCAGCGAAACCGCCGTGTCGGCATCGGTACTCCTCGCAGAAAGCCACCCCAGAGCGAACCTCATCTACAGGTACAGGTTCTTCGTCCAGCATGCGACAGGACGCGCCCGGGCCACCGCCAATACCGGGAATTTCAGACGACGCGGCCGGTGAACGCGGCGAGTTTGTCGAGGGCGGGAGCGTCTTCGGCGACGGGCTGTTCGTCATCGAAACGCCCGGCGCGGGAATGCTCGGCCATCTGTCGCCTGATGTACGCGAGCGACTCCTCGACCAGATCGTCGGGCAGATCCGCTCGAATTCCGGTGGCACGGGCCAGATCCCAGCCGTGGGTGAGCAGATCCGCCATCCGGATACGCAACCGGCCGGCGCCGGTGGCATCGCCCAGCGGGCCGGAGAACGTCTTGTCCAGCACGCCGGGAGCGGCGAAGGCCTCGGTCACCGCCGCGGCGGAGGCGCGGTAGGCGCCGAGCGGATCCGCACCCAGATGATCGTCCCGGCTGTCCGGCATCGGACCACCCCGCACCAGGGCCGCGAACACGAGATTCAACCCGACCAGGTGGCCCACCACATCACGCACCGTCCATTCGGTACAGGGCGTCGGCGCACTCCACTGCTCCGGCTCGATTCGTGCGATCAACTCACCCACCGCCTCGAAGGCCCGTTCGAGGTCGGCAACTGGATCCGATGTCATACCGCGACCCTATGACCGCTCCCGCCATCGGGAAACCGCTTTTCACCTCGCGCACCGGGTCCCCGCCCGAGGTAGCCGCGGCGCACGCACCGAACGCCGCTGCGGAACGGCTCGGTGTGCAGCGCTCGAGTCGGCGGCTCGATCTGCCGAGCCACACGGATACGGTGCGGATACCTGGATCTCCACCCGGGAAGAGGGCGTTGTTGCCGGGTATGGTCGGTTGGGCCGGGTGTGGTGCCCTGCGCTCACACGGACGAGGACGACTTGGTGAAATACATTCCGCGCCTGATCCTGTTTCTGGCGATTCCCGCAATACTTTTCGCACTGCCGTGGTGGACGGTGGTCGGAGCGGTCACGACCGGGGCCCTCTTCTGGATCGGCACGGCGGTCTTCCTGCTCGGTTATGTCGCACTGCCCGCGGGGATGTACTTCGGGCACGGGCCCGCGGAGTCCGACAGCGGATCGATCGTCGGCGACACTCTGCTCGGAGTGATGTGGGTTTTCTTCACCTGGTCGGCGATCGGGAATATCGCCGGGCTGGCGCTCGCCCTGGGCGGGGTGCACGATCCGGCGCGTTCGCGAATCGTCGCGGTGGGCGTGCTCGCGGTATCGGCGGTGCTGGTGGCGTGGGGTATTCGCGAGGCCCGGCGAGTGCCGCGGGTCCGCGAGCTCGACGTGCCGATCCGCGGACTCGGACCGGATCTGGACGGACTGCGGTTGGTGGTGCTCACCGACACCCATTACGCGGCGCTGAACCGGCTGCGCTGGTCGGAGCGGGTCGTGGAGATCGTCAACGCGCTGCAGCCCGATATCGTCTGTCACGCCGGTGATCTCGCGGACGGCTCGGTGGCCAAACGGCATCCGCAGGTGGACACGCTGGGCAAGGTCGATGCGCGGCTGGGCCGGTTCTACATCACCGGCAATCACGAGTACTTCGGTGACGCACCGGGTTGGCTCGAACATATGACCTCGCTCGGCTGGCAGCCACTGCGCAATCAGCACGAGATCATCACCCTGGGCGGCGACAGCCTGGTCATGGCCGGTATCGACGATCCGACCGGTTCGGGCCTGACCGGACACGGGCCGGACCTGCCCGCCGCCCTCGCCGGCGCCGATCCGCGGCTGCCGGTCGTCCTGCTCGCCCATCAGCCCAGGCAGGTGGCCGATGCGGTGAAAGCCGGTGTCGCCCTGCAGATCTCCGGACATACACACGGCGGCCAGATCTGGCCGTTCCACTATCTGGTCCGACTCGAACAGCCGGTGGTCGCGGGTTTGAGCCTGCACGGCGAGCACACCCGCCTCTACACCAGCCGTGGCACCGGATTCTGGGGCCCGCAGCTGCGCCTGTTCGCCCCCAGCGAGATCACCGTCCTGACCTTACGTCCCGAACCCACCCGACTCGCCCACTGAGCGTCAAGGATCATAATCCTTGTGGGACAACTGGTCTGGTAAGCACATGGGTAATCCCCGGGAACACCCACAGGGTGACCAACCACCCGACCGCCGGCCCGAGCCGGAAATCCCCACGCCCCCCGACGACACGCTGAGTCGCGGAGGGGCGTCGAAGCACAGCACGGTGGTCCCGGAGTTCCGGGCCCGCCGTGCGCTAGCGAGATTCTGTTGTACCGGAGCAGACTCGGTCGCGAATCAGGCCGGCCCCACTGCGAATCAGTCGCTATTTGGCGACCGATCGCCATGTATCAGTTCCAGCGAGACTGGGCGCGGCGCTTGACCGCCGGTGAGGCGTGCGCGTTGGCCATCACCTCGAGATCCTCCAGGAAGTTCTCCACGCTGTCGGCCTTGGCCTGCAGAGTTGCCACCTGCTCACGCACCCGCTCCTCGGTGCGGTCGAGCATGTTGGTGACGAGTTCGGCCTGCAGATCGCGCACGAGCTGACGATGCAACTGGGCGACCTGATCGCGCCCCTGTTTGCGCACCCGCTCGACTTCCGCCGTCGCCGCCTCACGCATCTGCGCGATGATGTGGTCGGCGTCGGCACGGGCATCGCTGCGCATCCGCTCGAGTTCGACCTGCGCCTCGGCGAGCGCGTTGTCGTAGGACCGCTTGGCCTCCTCGAGCCGGGCCGCCGCCTTGTTGCTCTCCTCGAGCTGGCGCGCGATGGCGTCCTGGCTCTTGGCCATCATCCGTCGCAACGGCGGCAGGATCCACCTCACGAAGACGAAGACGATCACCACGAAGCCGAACAGCTGACTGAAGAAGACAGGCCAGTCGAACGAGATGTGATAGGGGCCCTCAGCGAGCACACCGCTCGTATTGATCATGAAGTAGCCCGTCCCCTTCGCTGGCCGGAGCTGGTGCCGGCGTGCCCTTCGTCGCGACCGACCACGCGTTCGGCCAGGGTCTGCGACAGCGGCTCGACCGCCTCACGCAGCTCCGCGGCGACCTGGTCGGCCTCGGCCCGCAGTTGCGCCGCGGACTCCGCGACGATGTTGTCCGCCTCCTGCTGCGCTTCGCCGCGCAGCTGTTCGAGGATGGCCCGTCCTTCGGCCCGTGCCTCGTTGCGGATGTCGGCGGCCTCGGCGCGTGCCTTTTCCAGCGCGGACTCATATCTGGCCTGTGCCTCGGCGAACGTTTCCTTGGCCTCTTTGTTGTTCGCCGAGGTCTGATCGACCCGCTCCTCGCGCTCCGTCAGGACCTTGCGGATCGGCGGAACGACGAAGAACCAGATGACTCCGAGCACGATCAGGAAGATCAGCAGCTCGGCGAAGAAGGTGCCGTTGGGAATGAGGAAGTTCCCTGCGGCCTCCACATCGGTTCGCGGAGACATCACGTATTACTTACCGGGAGTGGCGAATACGAACAGCGCCATGAAGGCGAGGTTGATGAAGTACGCGGCCTCGACCAGACCAACGGTCAGGAAGAAGTTACCGCGCAACCGGCCCTCGGCCTCGGGCTGCCGGGTCACACCGTTGATCAGCGCCGAACCCGCCAGGCCGTCACCGATACCGGCGCCGATGGCGCCACCGGCCATGATGATGCCGCCACCGATGAGGGCACCCTGGACGATCTGAGCGGTTGCTGGATCTGCCATTTTCACTTCCTGTTCTCGAACAGTTACTCCGACCGGCGGCGCCGATCAGTGGTCTTCATGCTCCAACGCCATCGACTGGCTGAAGTAGAGTACGGTCAGCAGCGAGAAAATGAACGCCTGAATCGCTCCGACGAACAGATCGAACATTTTCCAGATTGCGTTCGGGCCCCAGCTGATCCACACCGGGAACAGCGTGATCACCGCGATCATCACACCGCCGGCGAACATGTTGCCGAAGAGTCGCAGGGACAGCGACAGCGGTTTGGCGATCTCCTCGATGATGTTGATCAGTACCATCGGGCCCCATCCGGTGTGGCCCTTCAGCAGCGCCTTGATGTGGCCGCCCGGGCCACGCCGCTTGATGCCCGCGCCCTGGTAGAAGACGAAGACGAACAACGCCAGGGCATAGACGAAGTTGACGTCCGAGGCGGGCGGCGACACCAGTTCACCCTCGCCGTACTGGACCGGCAGCACCGAGAGCCAGTTGGACAGCAGGATGAAGGTGAACAGCGTGACCGCCAGCGGCAGGACGAACGGCGCGACCCGCAGGCCGATGGCCGATTCCACCTGATCGCGCATCTGCACGGTGATGGTCTCGAAGAACAGCTGGACTCCGTTGGGTACGCCGGAAGTCAGCTTGACCCGCAGGAAGATGGCCAGCGCGATCACGATGAGCGCGGCGACCGACGTCGAGACGATGGTGTCGACGTTGAAGTCCATGCCCCAGAAATGCGCGACGGCGTGTTCGCCGACTTTGATCTTGGCGCCGGAATCGGCAAGCGGGAGTTCTGACCGGGCGATCGAACTCGGGATACCGGTCAACGAGGCGTGGATCGTCATGACAGCTGGCGCATCGCTTTCCACTCGGGCAGGACAGTGTGAAGAACCAAGATGACCTGGAAGAGGGCCAGCCCGAAGAAGACTCCGATGCCGTTCGGCCGGGCGAGGTAGGCCACCAGGATCGACAGTGCCGTCAGCCCGAACAGCCGGACCGCGGATGATAGCAGCAACCCCTGCTTGCTGGGCGTCTCCGAGCGAATCTGATGGGTGATGAACTTCCAGGTGAGCTGAGCGTTCAGCCAGCCCAACCCGAGCCCGATGCAGATGAAGGTGCCCAGCAACAACCGGTCAAGCGGACCCGCTACCACCAGAGCCAGCACGCCGAACGCGGTCGCAACATAGGCCGCGCGGCGTATCCGGAGTCTGTCGACATTCACTGTGACACCGCCTCGCCGGTCGTCCCACCTCGTAGTGGGTCATGATTGTCCGTCAGCTTACACATACTCAACGACGTTGCGTAGCAACAATTTTGATCTTCACACAGATGATCTTGATATGCCTCGGAATCGTGTCGGAACGACTCTTCAGCGATCCTCCAGCTATCGGGACAAACCGCCCATATCCGGCAAATCGATGAGGACACAACACTATCCGGCGTCGGTCCGGCAAAACCGGCGCCACGCCATTATGAGGGAGGGATTTTCACCGGAATGTCGCAATACAAACATGAGGTTCGAGGCCGCACCGGAGTGCCCGGAGGCGGATTCGGCGGCAACATCGACCCGCGCCGCACAGGTGCGGGCCCGGTGGCGCGTGCGCCCGGCATCGGTCAAGGTGGGTGAGACGATCGCCGGACCGTACCGAGAGGCGACACCATGCCCGAACCCACGACCGCGCCCGAACCGATTCCGCTGCGTCGGCGCGGCAGGGTCCTGTGGCTGCTCGCGCTGCCGGGCGTGCTGTACTGCCTCGCCCCCTTCGTGGCCGACCGTATCGAGCCACGGGTCGCCGGAATCCCGTTCCTCGTCGTCTATCTCCTCGTCGTGACGGTGCTGACCGGCCCGGTGGTCGGCCTGGTGGCCCGGTTCGATCCGGCATACCGCACGGGCGCACCGGAATATGTGCCCGTCGACGACCAACCCCGCCCCGAGCACCCGGCGGGGAAGGGGTGAGTGAGTTGGTGAGCCGTATGCGGGAGCCGGGCCTCGGCGAGGTGCGGCGGTGAGCGCCCGCGCGGCGGTGGCCGTCTCCCTGTTCGCGGTCGCCATGGTCGTCGCCGTCGCGATCGGGGTGCTGTCCGGGCGCGGGCGGGAACGTTCGATGTCGGAGTGGTCGGTCTCCGGGCGCGGACTCGGCACGCTGTTCGTTCTGCTGCTGATGGCCGGCGAGTCCTATACGAGCTTCTCGTTTCTGGGCGCGGCGGGCTGGTCCTATCGATACGGCGTGCCGATCTTCTATCTGATCGCATATCTGAGTACCGGACTGGTCGCCGCCTACTTCGTCGCGCCGCTGCTGTGGACCTACTGCGCCCGGCACGGGCTGATGTCGATCGCCGACATCGCCGAATTCCGGTTCGGGTCACGGGTTCTGGGCCTCGTCGTCGCGGTGATCTGCACGATCTTCCTGATTCCCTATGTGCAACTGCAGATTCAGGGGATGGGCGTGGTAGTGCACGCGATGTCCTACGGAGCCATCGATCTGAAGGTCGCCGCCGTCGTGTCGTTCGTGGTGGCCGAAGCGTTCATCCTGGCCTCGGGACTGCGCGGATCGGCCTGGGTCAGCGTGCTCAAGGACGCACTCGCCGTGCTGTCGGTGGTGTTCCTGGCGATCTACGTGCCGTGGCACTACTTCCACGGCCCCGGGCACCTGCTGGACCGGCTGGTCACCGAACGTCCACAGTGGCTCACATTCCCGGGCGCCGGCGGCGGGACCTTCGGCACGGCCTGGTTCGTCTCGACGATCGTGTTGAACTTCGTGACCATCTGCATCTTCCCCACCACCGTCGCGGGGTATCTGTCGGCGAGCGGTCCCACCGCGCTGCGCCGCAATTCGATCCTGCTGCCCTGGTACCAACTGCTCCTGGTGATTCCGATGTTCATCGGCGCGGCCGCGCTGTTCGTCGCACCGAAGCTGGCCGATCCGGATCTCGCGCTGTTCACCCTGGTCACCGATTCGCTGCCGCCCGCGGTGGTGGCGCTCATCGGCATCGCGGGCGCGCTGTCGGCCATCGTGCCGATGAGCGTATTCCTGGTGTCGATCGGAACACTGTGGGGCAGAACGATTCTCGGTGGCGGCCTGGCGGGCGCCGCGCGGAGTGCGGGCGCCGGTCCGGGCCGATCCGGCGATCGGCAACGCGAATGGTCACGGCTGATCTGCCTGATCGCCGGGGCCATCGCCCTCGGCGGTGCGCTGCAATACCCGAAGCTGCTGGTGAATCTGTCGGTGCTGTCCTACGAGGGCATCGCGCAGTTGCTGCCGTCGGTGCTGTTCGGCCTCTACTGGCGACGGTTGACCGCCGCGGGGGCCGCCGCGGGACTGGTGGTCGGCACCGTCATCGTGCTCGCTCTGCACGCCGCTGGGCGGGATCCGCTGTGCGGAATCAATGGCGGGCTGTTCGCCTTGGCCGCCAATGTCGTGGTCGCGGCCGTCGTCTCGGCGGCGCCTTCGCGCCGGTCCGCACGATGATCCCTTGCGTCCCTTTACCGAAGGATGCGAAGATATTGGGTGACCGGATGTGAAACGGCTGTAGTGCCAGCTCGTGTCTCGTAACTGCGTCAGCTCGGGTTCGGCGTCCCGCTTTCCGGTCGGGCGACCGAAGTAGGAAAGCCTTTGCTCAACCTTCGGAACTGGTCATGCGATATACGGACAAGAGGGTCTAAGTATGCGCACTTTATCTACCAGCGGCGAGCAAGAGCCATATTCTACCGGCGCAATTCGGGCACTTCCGTAAGATTTTCGGACATATGATTAGCTGGCTGAATGCTGGGTATGTCTCACCCTGGGGTCGCGCCCGGTGAAATGCGGTCGCACCCGATAGCGGAGCGAGAGCTCCAGCACCAGGTGAGCGCGATATCCACCTGATGTTCCGATTGGTCGCAGCTTCACACGTTGAGGAGGCAGTACCATGAGTTCCATCCCGTCCGATGCCGATTCACGCATTGTGGGATTCCGAAGGTCCGTCGCGCCGCTCAATATCGTCATGGTCGCACCACCGTATTTCGAAGTTCCACCGTCGGGTTACGGCGGCGTCGAAGCGGTAGTCGCGCAGCTCACAGACGCATTGACCGACCGAGGACACCGCGTCACGCTGCTCGGAGCGGGCCGATCGGGAACCAACGCGCGGTTCGTCAAGGTCTGGGACGACATTCTCGCCGAACGTCTCGGCGATCCCTTTCCCGAGGTACTGCACGCGCTGAAGGTGCGGCGCATCGTCACGGAATTGGCGCGTAGCGAACGCATTGATATCGTGCACGATCACACCTTCGCGGGACCGTTGAACGCGCCGATGTATTCGTCCCTGGGCATCCCCACCGTGGTGACGGTACACGGCCCGGTGGACGGTGAGCCACAGGATTACTACCGTGCGCTGGGCACCTCGGCGGAGTTGATCGCGATCAGCGATCGGCAGCGGTCCCTCGCGCCCGGGTTGAATTGGCTGAGCCGGGTGCACAACGCGGTGCGGCCCAGCGAATGGCCGTTGCAGCTGGAAAAGCAGAATTTCGCCCTGTTCCTGGGCCGATACGCCTCCTACAAGGGCCCCGACCTGGCTCTGCGGGCCGCGCACGCGGCCGATATTCCCCTGGTACTCGCGGCGAAGATGAACGAACCGCCCGAACGGGAGTATTTCAATTCCGCGGTGCGCCCGCTGCTGACCGACCGCGACTGCGTATTCGGTGAGGCCGATGCGGTGGCCAAGCGGCTGCTGCTGTCCTCGGCGCGCTGCCTGCTGTTCCCGATCCGTTGGGAGGAGCCGTTCGGAATCGTGATGATCGAGGCGATGGCCTGCGGCACCCCGGTCGTGGCGTTGCGCGGCGGTGCGGTCGAGGAGGTCGTCGAGGACGGGGTCACCGGCATCATCTGCGACGACCCGTCGGAGCTGCCCGCCGCCATCGCCGAGGTGGGTCGCATCGATCCGGTCGCCTGCCGACGTCACGTGATCGAGCGGTTCTCGGTGGACGGACTCGGCGCCGGATACGAGGCCGCCTACTACGCGGCACGGGAAGCCCTTACCGCAGCGCAGGTTCCGGCGGATATCCCGCAGCTGGACCAGGCCATGTCCTTCGCCGCGAATCACTGATCACGACCGGTATCCCCAGATCCATCCATCGATAATCAGGCGCCCGTGCCCAGCGGAGGCTGGTCACGGGCTGGTCGGCTCAGTAGTCCACACTGCCGAGCTGACCCTCGAGCAGAACCAGCAGGTCGCCGAGGATGCGCGCGAGTTCGCCCTGTTCGCTTTCGGGTAGCCGGGACAGCAGTGTCTGCTCGTAGGAAAGCTGTTGCGGGAGAAGCTGATCGATCAGTTCCCGGCCGGTGTCGGTGAGCGTGAGGTGGGCCACGCGACGATCGCGCTGATCGATGCGCCGGTCGACCAGGCCCCGCGTCTCGAGGCCGCGCACCCGCTTGGTGACCGCTGCCGGTGAGGCGAAGGTCTCGCGGGCCAAGCGGCCCGGTGTCACCTCGCCATCGATGCGGCGCAGCGCTGTCAGGATGTCGAATTCGGGGCGGCTCAACTCGGCCGAGCCCAGTGGAGCGTCGGCAACCCGTTGCAGAAGTGCCGCACAGCGATTGAGGCGACCGAGCACCGCGATCGGGCCGAAGTTCAGCTCCGGATAGACGACCTCCCACTGGCGCAGCACGCCCGCCACCGCATCCTCGCTCATCGGACGAGCACCGGCAGGCGGACCGGAAGCTGGGCCAGCACTTGATGACCCGAACGTTCGGTGGCGACGATCCGCTCCTCGGGCACCTCGGTGCTCCACCACTCCCCCGCCGCGATATCGGCTGACTCGCGCACCTCCACCAGCGCGGCCGCGAGCCGACGCCGCACATCGTGATCCACGCGCCCGGAACTCAGCGCCTCGCGGGCACGGGCGAGCACGGCATCGAGTTCACGCAGCGCCAACGCCACCCGATCGAAAGCGCGCCGGTTGGGCACGAGGAAGCAGATGACCACCGCCACGGCCGCGCCCACACAGGTGTCGAGCCAACGGTCCAGCGCCAACCGCCCGGCCGGCTGGGGGCCGGCGAACTCGACCATCACCAACGCCATCGGCGTCACGAATACCGATGCTACCCAATAGTTCCGGGAGACCGTCGCCTCGACCACGAGCTGACAGACCAGCGCCACAGCGACCAGCGCCACCGGCTGTGCGGTCAGCGGGATCAGGGCGGTGAACAGCCCGACCCCGACCAGATTGCCCAGCAGTCGCTGCACCGTGCGATGCCAGGACAGCACGGTATTGGCGACGATCAGCACCGCGGCCGTCATGACCGCCCAGTACGGGCGATCCACACCGAGCGCGACCGACAGCAGCCCCGCCGCGGCCGCTCCCGCCGAAACACGCACCGCGAGTGGGAAGCCCGGCGAGGTCGGCCGGAAAGCGCTCAGCACCCTGCGTATTCCGCTCGGCGCACGCTCGGCCTCGCGCTGTATCGCGATGCCGCGAATCTCGTCCTGTTCGGCGACCAGGCAGTCGACCTCGGGCCTCGCTGAGGTCCGCCCGGAAGCGCGCCTGCGAAGTTGGCGTGCCCAGTCCACGAGCCGGTCGGCCTCGGCGGATCGATCGAGCGGAGCGGCCTGGTCGGAGCCGGCCCGCCATACCCGCCCGGAAGGTGCGGCGGCGGGCGATCCGGACCGATCCGGTGTCGACGGCTCTGGCTGTGCCGCGGCAGCCAGGGATTCGGCGCGAACCAGGAGGCGGATCAGCGCGGTGATCTCGGCGACCCGCTGCGGCGTATCGCAGGGAACCAATCTGACGGTATGCCAGGCGGCATGACTCGCCGCCGCGGCGTCGTACCGGGCGCGGGCCGCGGCCGGATCGCCGACCGGCACCCGCACCAGGCGCGCGGTGGCCGTCAGCGCCCGGGCGACGGCGAACCGCTCCGGGGCGTGCGGGCCGATCAGCGCGGGGGCCATGCAGACCACCCACGCCAGAACGCCGCCGCACAGTACGAGTTCCAGATGCGCCGGCACCTCGGCCGGCCGCACCGGCAGGAATCCCGCGGCGGAGACGATGAAGGTGAAGATGACATTGCCGGGCGGGCCTATCCGGGAGGCATCGCAGATCAGCTTGCACAGGCCCGCGAGCAGCGCCAGAACCAGCACCCGGACCACCGCGGAGTCGGTCAGCGCCGCAGTGGTCAGCGCGACGCCCACGCCCGCGACCATCCCGGCGATCACCCATCCGAGGGCGCGAGCCCGCGCGGCGTAGGGAAGGCCGTGTCCGTACAGCGCGCAGAGCCCGCCGGCACATGTGTAGAACGCCAGCGGCAGATGTCCGGTGGCCAGCAGCACCACCTCGGGAACGCCGAGCGCGATCAGCCCGCTGACCGCGGACCGCCGCCAGGTATCCGCGGCCGGGCGCATCCGGAACACCCCGTGCAACGACAGCACCTGCCATGCGCGCCACAACGACCGGGCCGAGCGATCGACCGGGCGCAGATGCATGTGAGGCGGCGGGAACATGCGAGAAGCTTAGCAGATATTTTACCCGGAAAATATCGCTGTGCGGTGTCTCACCCTTCGTGTCCCCAGCGAGACCTCGGGACGCTACAGTCTCCGAAATCGGAGTCGAGCCGTGAAACGGCTGCGACGGCAAGCCGCTCGGCGAGATTCCCGGCCGGAGCGCGAGGAATGGCGAGTGCCGTGAAATAACTCGTAATTCAACCATTCCGATGGCCGATTGTTCGGCGTTGTAACATCGTTACCAAAACAGCGTCGCGAATTGTGAACCAAGGGGATTTCTGACCAATCCCGGCCTCACTTTCCGGCCGATCGGATCGGCCGGATTACCGCGACGCGGGGATGAACAATCGCGTTATCCGCGACGCGTGAGAGACTGCCGGAACGCCCGCGGCGACATACCCCGCCAGCGAGTGAAAGCGTGGGTGAAGTTGGCGGTCTCGGCGTAGCCGAGCAGCCGGGCGACCTCCTCGACGGTCGACCCGCCACGCAACAACTCCGCGGCCCGGCTCTCCCGCACATTGTTGAGCAGACCGCGGAACGTGGCCCCTTCCGCGGCGAGCTGCCGGCGCAGCGTGCGCACCGTGATGTGCAACTCCCCGGCGACCTCGGCCATCGTGGGCACCACGCCCGAATCGCGCAGCAGCCGATCACATACCGCGGCGGTCAGTCCGCGACCGGTCCCGACCAGCTGACGCAGAGCCTCTCCGAGTTGCCGTTCCACCATCGCCGCGGTGTGCGGATCGGCCTGCGGCATGGGCTGCCGCAGAAACCCGCGCGGGATGGCGATACTGTTGCGGACCTGCCCGGACAGCACCGGACAGCGATCGAACGGCGCCACCGATGTCAATTTCGCCACCCGGTCGGCCGGATCGCGCAGGCTGATCTCACGCACCGGGATGTCGACGCCCAGAACCTCCCCCGCGACGAAGATCAGCATCACGTCGCGCTCGACGAAGTAGGCCCGCACATCCTCCGGAATGGCCTGCCCGTCGACGATGATCAGGACCTCCTCGCCGACCTCCTCGAGCGAGTACCGCGCGGCGACCGGAACCAGGTCTTGATAGCGGACCGCGACGTTGAGCACCGCGCCGGTGGTCGCGCTGGCCAATGCCGCCAGGCCCGCCAGACCGGCCTTGCCGAGTGTCGCGTGCCGAGCGGTCTCCACACCGAGGCCGGGCTCGTCTCCCAAAGCACCGAGCAGGTTACGCGCGACGTCGTATTCCTGATCGGCCCAGAATTGGGCAAACTCGTCAGCCAGATTCTGCCCGGTAATTCCTGTGCCACGTAATAGCGTTGAATCATCCAGTCCGTGCGCATGCCCAACCGCGATCATCATTCGCACACTGGCGCTACTGCGAGGGAGTGCGCCGAACGGACTTCCAATGGGAACCACGGTCCGAAATTACCAACAATCAGTCCCCTCGTCACATTCTTCCCCCTGAAAACAGCTTCTAGTCTCATTTCAGGGCGGCGTCATACCCGACGTCTATGAGGAAGGGTAGGGGATCGTGGACAGGTTCAGTACGTGCTGGGTCGAACCCATCGGGCTAACCGCCGAGCGGGCGCACACCATCATGCAGATGCATCTGAATTGCCGCACCGACGAATGCCCCCGTCGCCGGGCCGCGGTACGGACTCTGATCTCGGTGGGACATCTGGTACCCGACTCGTCGCGGGTGCACTGATCTCTCCGGGACGCACCGATCCTTCGATCCGTCACGTGACCCGTTCGCCGGCCGAATCCCCCTCGGTCGGAACCTGCCAGGCCCAGGACATCTCGGCGGCCAGCGGCATATCGGGCTCGACGATCGACGGATCGGTGTTCAGGCCGTTCGGCGGCCCGGACTGCGGTTCGACGCAGACGGTGTCGTCCGGTTCGTCGTAGACGACCACCCATCGCAGCGGGCTGCGCACGGTCAACTCCAGCGCGCCGGGCCAGGTCAGCGTGACCGATACCCCGTCGGGCATGCCGAAGCAGTCGTCCCACGGGCCGGGTTTCGGCGCGACGCGGTTCCCGTCCGGGAGATGGTCCGCACCCCGCTCCTCCTGCCAGGCCGGGGTGAAGCCGATATCGACGGGCGCGCTGTCGGCGCTCAGGCGACGCTCGAACCACGGATGCCAGCCGGCCTGTGCGGGAAAGGGGGCCGCGGTCGCCTCGACCGTCATCGCGAAGGTCGCGGTGTCCGGGCCCAACTCGAAGGACTGGGTCACCCGGCCGGCGAACGGCCAGGGCTCGCGAAGATCCTGCGCGAGAACGAGTTTGCTTTCCGAATGCTGGACCACCTCCCACGGATGGTCCCGCACGGTGCCGTGGATGGCGTGCGGCTCCGCATTGCGGGGCAGCCGATACCGCTGCCCCGCCCATTCGAGGACGCCTTCGCGCATCCGGCCGCACCACGGCGCCATCGGGAAGCAACCGAATCGCGGACCGACTCGCAGCAGATCGTGCGCGCCCACGCTGAACCGGGCCACCCGGCCCGTCGCCGGGTTCACCGTCATCAGCGCCTCGCTCGCGCTCATTCGCAGTTCGTCCGCCACCGGGGTCTCCTCGGCCACCCTCGCCTCCCTTCGTCCGGCCGCCGCGCCGGACCCGGCGGGCTGTGCCCCTCATCAGCATTGCACAGCCCGCCGACACGGCGAGCTCAGCGGAGT
>CBJNFW010000149.1:0-20638 GCA_966435935.1 uncultured Nocardia sp. | reverse complement strand
CAGCGCGGGCACCACCACCAAGACCGGTACGGACAACACCGGAGCAGGTGGCGAGGCCGAGCAGCCCGGCAGCAACGGCAGCACCATCCCGCTGCCGTTCGGGCTGGATCCCGCGACGACCCCTATGCTCGGCAGCTTCGGCAGCCCCGGCGCGCAGAAGTCGCTGATCTCGGGCTGGTACCGCCTGCCCGCCGCGGACTCCTCGGGCAGCCGCGGCCAGATCGTCTCGATCGCGGCCGCCGGGCGCATCGCCTCCACCGATATCGACAACCTGCCCGTGGCCGGACAGAACGTCCAGCTCGAGTACGGCGTCGCCGGGCCCGGTGGGGTGCAGGCGCTCGGCCGGGTCACCCCGGACGATGTGAGCGTATTGCAGCCGTCCTGGCGCAACCTGCGGGTTCCATTGCGCCAGTTGCCTTCCCAGGCCGACGTCGTGCGCGTGGTCGCCTCGGTGAACAGCTCCGATCCGCTGCAGTGGGTCGCGGTGACCCCGCCGCGCGTGCCGCGGTTGCAGAGCCTGGACTCACTCGTCGGGCACAGCGATCCGGTTATGCTGGACTGGCTCGTCGGCCTGCAGTTCCCGTGCCAGCAGCCGTTCCGGCACCGGGACGGCGTCGCGGAGGTCCCGAAGTACCGCATCACCCCGGATTTCGCGGCCGCGATCATGACCACCAACTGGCAGAGTCACGCCTCGGGCGGCCCGCTGGGTTACCTCCAGCTGCTGACCCGCTCGGAGGTGATGTCCTCGTATCTGAAGGACGACTGGAAGCGCAACTGGGGTGAGATCGAGCGCCTGGTTCCGCTGGATCCGAAAGCGACTCCCGCCCAGCTGGCTACGACCACCGAGCAGCGGTCCGCCAACTGGAAGCCCGGTCCGCTGAACTTCGACATCAGATAGCGACGCGGACAGCAGTGCGGGCGGCCCCTCCGGGAGGCCGCCCGCACCTGTTTCGCGGAGTGCTACACCCGGCGCTGTCCGGATGCGTCGAAACCGTTGCCGCTCAACCGAAGACGGCGCAGTTGTTACCCATGTGCGCGCCGTTGGCGGCGCGGATGTCGACGTACGGCGTCGGCGCGCCGGGCGGCGTCGCCGCCTGCACGGCGGTGATGTGGTGCCAGCCGACCGTGGCCGGCACCCAGGGCGCGACCACCGTGGCGCCCGAGGGCCGGAACCAGCCGATCGACCGATTGTTGTCGAAGACCTGGACCGGCTGGACCGGGTCGGTGACCGTCACCTGCACGGCGGACTGGCAGCCCACCGCGTAGTTGGTGCCCAGTCCGTAGTTCATACCCGGTTCGGCGCCCACCTGCGTCGCGGTCGCACCGGCGGGTGCGGCGAGCAGCGCGGCCGGGGTGAGCAGCAGCGCCGCCACGACCGGCCCCGCCGCGGCGGAACGTGCGATGCGCCGACGAATCCGCGCGGTCCTGAGTCCTTTGTCCATCCTGTTCCGATCCTTGCTGTCCGGTTCCGGGGCAGCCACCCCGGCGGTCGCATCGATACTTGCCTCCCGAGGCCCGCGATGGGGCCGATTTCGCGGCATCCGCGGCAACTGTGTCGTACCCGGACACGGCACGATCGTCCCGATTCGTGAACGATCCCGAACATCGTCCGCGACCGCCGTGACACCCCACGCAGGCTCGGCATTCGGCTCGCGGTCGCCGATCGCGTACGGGGCCGATTGTCCGGATCGTTCGGTCAGGAGGACGATGGAGCCATGCACCGCAGCGCTCCGCCCCACGATATCGACGAATCCAAGGTCGCTGTCTCGCCGCCGAAGCGTCAGGCGGCCGGCGTCACGGCCGTGACGGTCGCACTCGAGCGGGCCGTCGAGGAGATGGGCGTGGTCCGCACCGCCCGCACCCTGGCCAGGATCAATCAGCGGCACGGGTTCGACTGCCCGGGATGCGCGTGGCCGGAGCCGACCGACCATCGGCGCCCCGCGGAGTTCTGCGAGAACGGCGCCAAGGCGGTCGCCGAGGAGGCGACGCTGCGCACGGTCGATCCGCAGTTCTTCGCCCGGCATTCGATCGCGGAGCTGTCCGGCAAGTCCGGCTACTGGCTGGGCCAGCAGGGCCGGCTGACCCATCCGATGGTGTTGCGGCCGGGCCAGGACCACTACACCCCGATCGCGTGGGACAAGGCGTACCGGCTGATCGCGGACGAACTGCGCGCCCTCGACTCCCCCGACGAGGCCCTGTTCTACACCTCCGGCCGCACCGCCAACGAGACCGCCTTCCTCTATCAGCTGCTGGTGCGCAGCTTCGGCACCAACAATCTGCCGGACTGCTCGAACATGTGCCACGAATCCTCGGGCACCGCGCTGAGCGCCTCGATCGGCATCGGCAAGGGTTCGGTGACGATCGACGACTTCCCCGCGGCCGAGGTGATCGTCGTGGCCGGTCAGAATCCCGGCACGAACCACCCTCGCATGCTCTCGGCGTTGCAGAAGGCCAAGCAGCACGGGGCCCGGGTGATCGCGGTCAATCCGCTGCCCGAGACCGGATTGCTGGGCTTCCGCGATCCGCAGACGCTGCGCGGGCTGACCACCGGGATCGATATCGCCGACGATTTCCTGCAGATCCGCCTCGGCGGGGATATGGCCCTGTTCCAGGGCCTGGCCAAACTGCTGTTCGAGGCCGAGGACCGCGCGCCCGGTACGGTCGTGGACCGCGCCTTCGTCGACACGCACACGGCGGGTTTCGCCGAATACGAGAAGCAGATGCGTGCGGTCGATCTGGACACGGTCGTCGAGGCGACCGGTCTGACCCGCGACGACCTGGACCGCACCGCCGGACTGCTGGCCGCCTCGAAGTCCACGATCATCTGCTGGGCCATGGGCCTGACCCAGCAGCGGCACGGTGTGGCCACCATCGAGGAGGCCACCAACCTGCTGCTGATGCGCGGCATGATCGGCAAGCCCGGCGCGGGTGTGTGCCCGGTGCGCGGGCACTCCAACGTGCAGGGCGACCGCACCATGGGCATCTGGGAGAAGATGCCCGAAAGCTTCCTCGCCGCACTGGATTCCGAATTCGGCATCACCAGCCCGCGGCAACACGGCTACGACACCGTCGATGCCATCCGGGCCCTGGACGAGGGCCGGGCCAAGGTGTTCTTCGGCATGGGCGGCAATTTCGTCTCCGCCACCCCCGACACGGCGGTCACCGAGGCCGGGCTGCGCCGGTGCGCGCTGACCGTGCAGGTCTCCACCAAACTCAACCGCAGCCACGTCGTGCACGGGCGGACCGCGCTGATCCTGCCCACCCTGGGCCGCACCGATCTGGACCTGTCTCCGCTCGGGGTGAAACAGCAGGTGTCCGTGGAGGATTCGATGTCGATGGTGCATCTGTCGACCGGCCGCCTGACGCCGGTGAGCCCGGAGCTGCGCAGCGAGGTGGCCATCGTCTGCGAACTCGCCCAGGAACTGCTCGGCCCCGGACATCCCGTGCCGTGGGCGAAATTCCGCGACGACTACGACGCGATCCGCGACTCGATCTCCCGCGTGGTCCCCGGATGCGCGGACTACAACACGAAGGTGCGCGCCCGCAACGGTTTCCAGCTGCCGCATCCGCCGCGCGACGCCCGCGAATTCCGAACCGCCACGGGTAAGGCGAATTTCGCGGTCAACGAGTTGCGGTGGCTGCCGGTCCCCGAGGGCAGGCTGATCCTGCAGACCCTGCGCAGTCACGATCAGTACAACACCACCATCTACGGCCTCGACGACCGTTACCGCGGTATCCACAACGGCCGCCGGGTGGTCCTGGTCAACGCCGAGGACATCGCCGCATTCGGTTTCGCCGAGGGCGATCTGGTGGACCTGATCTCGGAGTGGACCGACGGCGTGGAACGCAGGGTCACCGGCTTCCGGCTCGTCGCCTACCCCACTCCGCGCGGTAACGCGGCCGCCTACTATCCCGAGACCAACCCGCTGGTCCCGCTGAACCACGTGGCCGAACGCTCCAACACTCCGGTGTCCAAGGCCGTCACCATCCGGCTGGAACCCCACGTCCACACCGCGTGAGCGGCTACACCGTACGTCCGCGGCGCGGTTTCGCCGAACCGATGACGCCGCGCGAGGACAGGAACGAGGCACAACCATGAGCAGGGTGACGGCTCGGCGCAAGACGCTGCGGATCTCCGCCGACGGGCAGGTGCGGCGGCCGGACACCCTGGCCGTGGAGGAACCGCTCGAGGTGCGCGTCGACGGCGAGTCGCTGACGGTGACCATGCGCACTCCGGGCAACGACATCGACCTCGCGCACGGATTCCTGTTGAGCGAGAACATCATCGGATCGGCACAGGACATCGTCTCGGCCCGGTACTGCGCCGGTGCGGACCGCTGCGCGCCCGGCGCGAGCAACCTGCGCAATCACCTGGGGTTTCCGGAGGCGCCGCCGGACACCACCGCCGGACAGAACACCTACAACATCCTCGACATCGAATTACGCACGCCCACACCGATTTCCGCCCGGAAGATCCTGACCACCAGCGCCTGCGGCCTGTGCGGCAGAACCACCCTCGACGAGGTCCGCACCCGCAGCCGCTATCCCCTGCCCGCGCACGGCCCGGCCGTGGCTACCGCCACCCTGGCCTGCCTGCCGGACGAATTGCGGGACCGCCAGAAGGTTTTCGCCTCCACCGGAGGCCTGCACGCGGCGGGCCTGTTCACCGCAGACGGCGAGGCGGTGGCCGTGCGCGAGGACGTCGGCCGGCACAACGCGGTGGACAAGGTGATCGGCTGGGCCCTGCGCGAAAACCGGATTCCCGCAGACGATCTCGTCCTGATCGTCAGCGGACGCGCCTCCTTCGAACTCGTCCAGAAGGCCGTGATGGCCGGGATACCCATGCTGGGCGCGGTGTCCGCCCCCAGTTCCCTCGCGGTGGACCTGGCCCTGGAGACGGGGCTGACCCTGGTCGGCTTCCTGCGCGGGCAGACCATGAACGTCTACTCCGCACCCGAGCGCCTCACCGGCGTCCCGCTCACCGCACACGCCGACTGATTTCGGGCCCCGCGACTGCTACGCTGCAAAACTGAAACACGTTTCAATCCACTGGGAGCAGGCATGGGTACGCAGCAGAGTCGCGCGACGGTCGAACGGTACGTGGAGCTGGTGGCGAGCGGAACGGCCGCGCAGATCCTCGAGCTCTACGCCCCCGAGGCGGTCGTGGAGGATCCGATCGGCAGCGAACCCCGGCGCGGGCTCGAGGCCATCCGCGAGCTGTACGCGGTCCTGGAACCCTTGCAGCGCAAGGCCGAAGCGACCACGATCCGGGTATCGGGCAAGCACGCCGCGGTGGCCTTCACCATGGTGTCCGAGGGGCACGGACATCGGATGACGATCTCCCCCATCGACATCATGGAATTCGACGACGAGGGTCGCATCCTGAGTATGCGCGCCTACTGGAGCCAGGACGACCTGCAGGTCGAACCGGTCTGACCCGCACCGGCTCCGACTCGCGCCACGCCGCCGGTCTTGTCCGGGCCATTCGCCCGAATTACCGTGATCGTGCAACGCGATCGCGGCGAGGCGGGAGGATCGGATGCGGATCTCGGTCGAACGTGCCGGAAACAACCTGCGGGTGCGAATGCGCTTGGACGTCAATCGGCGACGCTGGTTGATCACCCGAATCGCGCTGGGGATTCTGGCGGTCGCGGGCATCCTCACCGGCCTGTGGGGCGTGCTGGCGCCCGGGCCGTTCTACCGCGCCATGCCGGGCCTCGGCCTGAACTGGGTCGCGGCGGACGGCCCCTACAACCACCACCTGGTCGCGGATACCGGAGCGTTCTTCCTGGCGCTCGGCGCGATGACCGCCGTCGCGCTGTTCTACGGCGACAGCCTGCCGGCTCGGGTGGTCGGCGGCGGCTGGGTGGTTTTCGGGGTGCCGCACATGATCTATCACCTCGCCCACCGCCCGGCCGAAATGTCCACGGGCAACTACATTCTCGAGATCGTCGCCGCCATCGCGCTGCCGCTGCTCGGCTTGGTCGCGGCGCTGGCCGCACCGCGCGAACGCGTCCAGGTCCGCGACCCGGCGCCGATGACTTTCCGGCTGCCGGGCCGTCGTAACAGATGAACGGATCGACGGTAACGAGCTCACTACGACCGGCGATTTCATCAATAGCGGACGAAGGTTCAACGGCGAACCAGGGAGGTCAACGGCGACCTCCGGCAACGGGCACGACCGGGCATATCGGCCGTCACCGGTCCGGGGCGAGTGCAATACGATGCGCACTCGCCCAGTGATCAAGGGGGTGTGGAACCGTCCTGCCCGACGATCTCCTCGCGCGGTACCGCCGAGAGGATCATCAGGGAGTTCAGCAGGCCGCGCCGGTCGGCGGCACTGAGCCTGCTCAGCAATCGCTCCTCCTTGGCCTGAATATCGGCCTGCGCGGCGTCGCAGACCGCTCGCCCCCGCGCGGTCAACGCCAGAACTCGCGCCCGCCGGTCGGCGGGGTCCGGTCGACGCTCGATCAGACCGCGCTGCTGCAGATCGTCCAGGACCGGGATGATCCGCGTCTTGTCCGCGCCTATTTCCTGAGCCAGCACGCCCTGCCCGCGAGCCGGCCCCCGGCCGAGCCCGAGCAGCACGGAATAGGCCCACATCGTCAGCCCGTGCTCGTCGAGTACCGGCTGTTCCGCCGCCATCAGCGTGCGCGCGAGCGGCGCGATCATCGCCGCCAGGTCGGGACGCCGGCCGCCGGGCTCGCCGGATGTGTGTGGCCCGGCCGACCGCGCAGAGCCTTGCGATGCGCCACCGTCGAACTCGCTCATGTCAGCAGACTTTACGTGTCTCAATTAGTAAGCATGGACATACGATACGCATGCGCTTACTATTCGAGCATGAGCATTCCCGATATCCGCGATCTGAATCGCCGCGCCGTCGACTACTCGGTCGAGATCGTCTCCCACCTGAAACCCGGCCATCTCGAACAACCCACTCCCTGCGCGGCATGGACCGTCGCGGATCTGCTGGCGCACATGACCGTTCAGCACCGAGGCTTCGCCGCGGCCGCCCGCGGCAACGGCGCGGACCTCGACGTCTGGAAGGTGCAGCCGCTCACCGCCGATCCGGTGCGCGACTACGCCGACGCCGCCGCGGAGGTCACCGCCGCCTACGACCGGCCAGACATCCTGGACCGCACCTTCGATCTGCCCGAATTCGGCCCCGGTGTCCAAGTACCCGGAAGTATGGCCCTGCGCGCCCACTTCATCGATTACGTCATGCACGGCTGGGATATCGCCCGCGCGCTGGATGTGCCCTATCGGCTCGCCGACGACTTCGTCGAGCCGTCCCTGGAGATAATTCGCATGGTCCCCACCGGCGAGGACCGCAAGGCATCCTCGGCCTTCGCCACGGAACTCCCGATCGCACCGGATGCCGCTCCCCTGGATCGAATCCTCGCCCACCTGGGCCGCAACCCGTCCTGGCCGCACTGACCGGCCGCGGCCGGTCAACGGCAGGCCCCGGAGGCCCGCCCCATCACGCCATCGACCGATCCGCGTCATCCGGCCCCTGGGGCGCCGACCCACTCACGATGAGGCGGACGAGCGCACCGATCGATGACGAACCACACACGGCCCCGCGGGTTTTCCGCGATCCGCGTAGCGGCGACGTGCGCCGAAACCCGGACGGGCCCCGGAAGATTCACTCTCCCGGGGCCCGTTCGGACGTATCGGCGAACTCAGGCGGACTTCTCGCGACGCTCGGTGCGCTGGGACTGCTTGCGCGGCACTATCGTCGGCAGCACGTTGTCGTTGACAGTGTCGGCGTTCACGACCACCTTCGCGACGTCGTCGCGGCTCGGGATGTCGTACATCACCGGCAGCAGCACCTCTTCCATGATGGCGCGCAGACCGCGAGCGCCGGTGCCGCGCAGGATCGCCTGGTCGGCGATGGCCTCGAGGGCGTCCTGGGTGAACTCCAGGTCGACGCCGTCCATGTCGAACAGCCGAACATACTGCTTGACCAGCGCGTTCTTCGGCTCGGACAGGATCTTGACCAGCGAATCCTTGTCCAGGTTGGTAACCGAGGCCACGACCGGCAGGCGGCCGATGAACTCCGGGATCAGACCGAACTTGATCAGGTCCTCGGGCATCACGTCGGCGAAATGATCGGTGGTGTCGATATCGGCCTTCGAGCGGACCTCGGCGCCGAATCCGATGCCGCGCTTGCCGACCCGGTCCTGCACGATCTTCTCCAGGCCCGCGAACGCGCCCGCCACGATGAACAGCACATTCGTGGTGTCGATCTGGATGAACTCCTGATGCGGGTGCTTGCGCCCGCCCTGCGGCGGCACGCTGGCCTGGGTGCCCTCCAGAATCTTCAGCAGCGCCTGCTGCACGCCCTCGCCGGAGACGTCGCGGGTGATCGACGGGTTCTCGGACTTGCGGGCGATCTTGTCGACCTCGTCGATGTAGATGATGCCGGTCTCGGCGCGCTTGACGTCGTAATCGGCGGCCTGAATCAGCTTGAGCAGGATGTTCTCCACATCCTCACCGACATAACCGGCCTCGGTCAGCGCCGTGGCGTCGGCGATGGCGAACGGGACGTTCAGCATCTTGGCCAGCGTCTGAGCCAGGTAGGTCTTACCGCAGCCGGTGGGGCCCAGCATCAGAATGTTCGACTTGGTGAGCTCGACCGGCTCGCCACGGCCGTCGCGACTCTTGTCACCGGCCTGAATGCGCTTGTAGTGGTTGTAGACCGCGACCGCCAGGGTGCGCTTGGCGGTGTCCTGCCCGATCACGTAGTTCTCCAGGAAGTCCCGGATCTCGGCGGGCTTGGGTAGTTCGTCGAGTTTGACCTCGCTCGATTCGGCGAGCTCCTCCTCGATGATCTCGTTGCACAGGTCGATGCACTCGTCGCAGATGTACACCCCCGGTCCCGCAATGAGCTTCTTGACCTGCTTCTGGCTCTTTCCGCAGAACGAGCATTTGAGCAAGTCGCCGCCATCACCGATGCGCGCCATCTCGTGGGTCCCTACTTCCTTGTCCGCGTGCAACCGTCTGTTCCGGTCGCCGACAAGCCGCCTCCAAACAACGCTACCCGCAACACCCTGTGCGGTGTCGGCCGCCGGACGATACTCCCGGGCGCCGACCTGTCGAGTTTGTGCGGTCCTTGCCGACAACCACGAGCGAAGGTCCCTGGAATGACCGTACCTGTTGGGCCCGATGGAGGGCGACAACTTGGCATGTTTCCCACGACGCCGTGTCCGGATCGACCGGACGCGATGTCGTGGCCGGCGCGTCCCAGTACCGACAGCCTACGGCCACCGGGACGCCGCCGCCGAACCACTCACTTCTTCTGGGCGCTCAGCTTGCGGTAGTCGAAGACCTGATCGACGATGCCGTAATCCTTGGCCTCTTCCGCGGTGAGGATCTTGTCGCGGTCGGTGTCCTTGCGGACCTCCTCGGGGCTCTTGCCCGTGTGCCGGGCCAGGATGGCCTCCATCTGGGACCGGATCCGCTCGATCTCCGCCGCCGCGATCTGCAGGTCCGAGACCTGGCCCTGGATGCCGCCGGTGCGGGGCTGGTGGATCAGCACGCGGGCGTTGGGCAGCGCGGCGCGCTTGCCCGGGGTGCCCGCCGCCAGCAGCACCGCCGCCGCCGAGGCCGCCTCGCCGAGGCAGACCGTGGCCACGTCGGCGCGCACGTACTGCATCGTGTCGTAGATGGCCATCAGCGCGGTCACGTCGCCGCCGGGCGAGTTGATGTACATGGTGATGTCGCGGTCGGGGTCCAGCGACTCGAGCACCAGCAACTGCGCCATGACGTCGTTCGCGACGGTGTCGTCGATCGGCATGCCGAGGAAGATGATTCGCTCCTCGAACAGCTTGTTGTACGGGTTCGACTCCTTGACACCGAAGCTCGAGTGCTCGATGAACGACGGCAGGATGTAGCGCGACTGCGCGCCTCCGAACGCCTTACCGCCGAGGCCCGCACGCGGGTCGAAAAGATTGGCCATCTTCGTCTCCAAAGTCCTTGTGGGGTGTGCTTATTCGCTGCGGCCGTTACCGGCCTGGGCCTCGCGGCTGATCACGCGGTCGATGAATCCGTAGTCCAGGGCCTCCGCGGCGGTGAACCAGCGGTCGCGGTCGGCGTCGGCCTCGATCTGCTCGACCGTCTTGCCGGTGTGCTCGGCCTGCAGGCGGTTCATCTCCTCTTTGTTCTTCGCGTACAGATCGGCCTGGATGGCGATATCCGCAGCGGTGCCGCCGATGCCCGCCGACGGCTGGTGCATCATGATCCGCGCGTGCGGCAGGGCCAGACGCTTGCCCTTCGCACCGGCGGTCAGCAGGAACTGGCCCATCGAGGCCGCCAGGCCCATACCGATGGTCATGACGTCGCACTCCACGAACTGCATGGTGTCGTAGATGGCCATACCGGCCGAGACCGATCCGCCGGGCGAGTTGATGTAGAGCGAGATGTCGCGCGTCGGATCCTCGGCCGACAGCAGCAGCATCTGGGCGCACAACTTGTTGGCGATGTCGTCGTTGACGTCGGTGCCCAGGAAGATGATTCGTTCCCGCAGCAGGCGCTCGTAGACCGAATCACTCAGGTTGAGCCCAGAAGTTGGGGATGTCATTAACGGATACCTGCCCTCTCTCACCGGCTCGCTGCTTGCAAGCACGCAGTCTCTATCCAACGTGCGATCTCCCGTGGGCACGTCGTCCGGCGTCACCCGAACCGCCCCTCCGCTCGACCGCATATCTGATTCGCTGACACAAACCCTAACGAAGCAGGGCGGCACCGAACTCCCGGTACCGCCCTGGCTTCGCTCACAGCGCAACTTCGCCGCGCATTCCTTCTATCACTCGGCGGTCGCGGTAGTCGTCTCCGCGGCCTGCTCGTCCTGTCCCTCGTCCTCGGAATCGGCAGCGCCGCCGAACATTTCGTCGGTGTCCACGGTGTTGCCCGCGGTGTCGGTGACCGTCGCCTGGCCGACCACACCGGCCAGCGCCTTGCCGCGGCGCACGTCGGCGAAGATCGCGCCGAGCTGACCGGCCTGCTGGATCTGCTGGATGAACTGCTCCGGCGACAGGCCGTACCGCTGCGACTGGAACAGGATCCGCTCGGTCAGCTCGTCCTGGCCGACCTGGGTGTCCTCGGCGTCGGCGACCGCGTCCAGCAGCAGCTGGGTCTTGACCGACTTCTCCGCGGACTCCTTGGTGTCCTTGTCGAACTCCTCGCGGGAGGAGCCCTGCGCCTCGAGCGCCTCGGCGAACTTGGCCTCGTCGTGGTCGAAGCCGTGCACGGCGTCGTGCAGGACCGCGTCGATCTCGGCCTGCACCGCGCCCTCGGGCAGCGGCACCTCGGTCTGCTCGAGCAGCGACTCGAGCACCTTGTCACGGATGACGCCCGCCTGCTCGACCTTCTTCACCCGCTCGACGCGGGTGCGCAGATCGTCCTTCAGCTCGTCGATGGTGTCGAATTCGCTGGCCAGCTGGGCGAATTCGTCATCGGCCTCGGGCAGCTCACGCTCCTTGACCGAGTTCACCTTGACGGTGATGACCGCCTCCTTGCCCGCGTGCTCACCGGCGACCAGGGTGGAGGTGAACTCCTTGGACTCCTCGGCGTTCATGCCGATCAAGGTCTCGTCCAGGCCCTCGATCAGCTGGCCCGAGCCGACCTCGTGGGACAGGCCGGTGGTGGACGCCTCCGGAACCTCCTGGCCGTCGACCGTCGCGGACAGATCGATGGAGACGAAGTCGCCGTCCCGCACCGCGCGCTCGGCGGTGGTCAGGGTGCCGAACCGCTGGCGCAGCGACTGCAGCTGCTCCTCGATGTCGGCGTCCTCGATCGAGATCGGGTCGACCGTGACCGCGATGCTGGAGAAATCGGGCAGGTTGATCTCCGGGCGAACGTCCACCTCGGCGGTGAAGGCCAGCTCCTGGCCGTCCTCGATCTTGGTGATCTCGATCTCCGGACGGCCGATGACCTTGACATCGCTGGTGGTCACGGCCTCGCTGTAGCGGGCCGGGAGCGCGTCGTTGACGACCTGTTCCAGGACCGCGCCGCGTCCCAGCCGGGCCTCGAGCAGTTTGGCCGGGGCCTTACCCGGGCGGAAGCCCGGAATACGAACCTGACCGGCCAACGCCTTGTAGGCCCGATCGAAGTCCGGCTTCAGCTCCTCGAAGGGCACCTCGACATTGATGCGGACCCGGGTCGGGCTCAGCTGCTCGACGGTGCTCTTCACGGACATGCTCCTTGTTCGTTGTTCACTGGATGAAGGTCTTCTCTTCGTCCCCCCGGACGCATCCCGAATAGCCTAGCGGGCCCGCCTCCCCGCGCCTAAGCGGGCTCCTGCGCCTCCCCGCGGCTTCAGCGGGCCGTTCGGCGCGGAGAGACCGCCGCTTCGGACCGGCGGCAGAGTGACTCGTCACCGCCCGGACGTCCCCGGGGAGTTACCCGTGTACTCCGCGAATCAACTCCCCACTTTCACCGCGTCGGTGACGAAGACCAGGGTTTCGTTGGGTTTGATGCCGTTGCCGCCCTCGCCGTAGCCGAGGTTGGGCGGGATGATCAGCAGCCGGCGACCGCCCTGCTGGATTCCGACCAGACCCTGATCCCAGCCGGGGATGACCTGGCCCGCGCCCAGTTGCAGCGGGAAGGGCTCGTGCCGATCGAAGGAGCTGTCCAGCTTCTTCTTGTCCGACCAGGTGACCAGTGTGTAGTTCATGCTGACCTGATCGCCGGTCTTGGCTGCCGGTCCGGTGCCGGGGATCAGATCCTTGGTCACCAGATGGGTGGGCGGATCGCAGTCGTCGGGGATGGTGATCGTCGGCGCCTGGCCGAATCCGCCGGTGGTCTTGACGTCGTCGGCGGTGCATTCGTGCCCGTGGCTCGCCGTTGGGGCGGCCTGCGCCGACGCGGCCGTCGAGGTCGCGGCGGTGGTCGAGCTCGCCGAGGACGACGAGGTGCTGCCGCTACTGCACGCGGTGAGCGCGACCGCGGCCGCCGTGACCGCCGTCGCGCCGAGGATTCTGGCCAGTGTGTGCATGCGCCGCACCCTAATCCACCATGCCGCCGCACGCCGAGCCCGGTAGCGTGGCAGCCGATATTCCGGCCCGAAGCGGGTATCTCGCACTCTGTCCGAGCCCAGCACAACTGCGTTCGAGAGGGGCACTTCGCGCATGACCGAACTGGCTTCCCAGGGTGGCGACACCTCGGCCGACAACATCGACAGCGGCGGGGGCGAAACACTCGCGCCGCGGCCCTATCGCCTGTCCGATGCTCCCGGACCGCTCGGCCGCGAGGAGCTCGAGGGCCTGGACATGTGGTGGCGCGCGGCCAACTATCTGGCGGTCGGGCAGATCTATCTGATGGCCAACCCACTACTGCGTACACCGCTGGAACCCGCGCACATCAAGCCGCGCCTGCTCGGGCATTTCGGCACCGTTCCCGGGTTGAATCTGATTTGGGCACATGCCAATCGGGCGATCCTGGCCCGTGACCTGGACGCGGTGTTCGTGGCCGGGCCGGGCCACGGCGGGCCGGGCCCGAACGCCTGCGGCTGGCTAGAGGGCACGTATTCGGAGCTGTACAGCCACATCGGCCGCGACGCCGAGGGGATGCGCGAGTTGTTCGCCCAGTTCTCCTATCCCGGCGGTGTGCCCAGTCACTGCGCCCCCGAGACGCCCGGCTCGTTCCACGAGGGCGGCGAGCTGGGCTATTCGCTGTTGCACGCATTCGGCGCCGCACTGGACAATCCGGATCTGACGGTGTTCTGCGTGATCGGCGACGGTGAGGCGGAGACCGGTCCGCTGGCGGGCAGCTGGCATGCGAACAAATTCCTCAACGCGGGCCGCGACGGCGCGGTGCTGCCGATCCTGGCGCTGAACGAGTACAAGATCGCCAATCCCACTGTGCTGGCACGAATTCCGGAGGCCGAACTGACCTCACTGCTGCGCGGATACGGCTACGAGCCGATCATCGTGGCAGGCAGCGATCCGGGCGAGGTCCATCAGGCCACGGCCGCGGCCGTGGACCGCTGCCTGGATCGCATCGCCGAGATCCAGCGCGCCGCCCGCCGAGACGGCGTCGACGATCGCCCGGCCTGGCCGATGATCGTGCTGCGCACGCCCAAGGGCTGGACCTGTCCACCCGTGGTCGACGGCGATCGGGTCGAGGGCACCTTCCGCGCCCACCAGGTGCCGCTGCCCGCCGCGCGTACCGATCCCGGGCATCGCGCGGTCCTCGAGCAGTGGCTGCGGTCCTACCGCCCGGAGGAGCTGTTCGACGAGACGGGCGCGCCGGTGCCGCAGGTGCAGGCGCTCGCGCCGCCGGGGGATCGGCGGATGAGCGCCAATCCGGTGAGCAACGGCGGCACGCTCGTTCGCGATCTGCGGCTGCCGGATTGGCGGAACTACGGCGTCGAGGTGCCCGCACCGGGCGCGACCAGTCACGAGGCCACCCGGGTCCTGGGTGGCTGGCTGCGCGATGTCACCGCGGCCAATCCCGACAACTTCCTCACCTTCGCCCCGGATGAGCTGGCCAGCAATCGATTACAGGACATTCTCGAGGTGACCGGTCGCGGCTGGCAGGCCGAGATCGGCGAGAACGACGTGAAACTCGATCGCACCGGCAGAGTCGTGGAGGTGTTGTCCGAGCACATGTGCCAGGGGTTGCTGGAGGGGTATCTGCTCACCGGCAGGCACGGGGTGTTCACCTGCTACGAGGCGTTCATCCACATCGTCGACGCGATGTTCAACCAGCACGCCAAATGGCTCGATGCCAGCGCCGCGGTGCCGTGGCGACGCCCCATCGCGAGCCTGAACTATCTGCTGTCCTCGCACGTGTGGCGACAGGACCACAACGGTTTCACCCACCAGGACCCGGGATTCCTCGACGTCGTGCTGAACAAGAGTCCCTCGATCGTGCGGGTGTATCTGCCGCCGGACGCCAACACCCTGCTGTCCACCTACGATCACTGTTTGCGTTCGCGTCACTACGTGAACGTCGTCGTCGCGGGCAAACAGCCTCAGGCGGACTGGCTTTCGGTATCCGACGCCTTCGCGCACTGCACCCGCGGCATCGGCATCTGGGAGTGGGCGGGGCACAACGACGAGATCGGCACCGGCCCCGACGTGGTCCTGGCCTGCGCCGGTGACGTGCCGACGCTGGAGACCCTGGCCGCCGCGTCGATTCTTCGAGAACGACTGCCGCAGTTACGCATCCGCGTGGTCAACGTGGTCGATCTGATGCGCCTGGTGCCCCGGGAGGAGCATCCGCACGGGCTCACCGACAGCGAGTTCGACACCCTGTTCACCGCCGATCGCCCGGTGATTTTCGCCTTCCACGGTTACCCGTGGCTGATTCACCGCCTGACCTACCGCCGGACCAACCACAGCGGCCTGCACGTCCGGGGATACAAGGAAAAGGGCACCACGACAACGCCTTTCGATATGGTCATGCTGAACGACCTGGACCGGTACCACCTGGTCATGGATGTCGTGGACCGGGTGCCCGGCCTGCGCGAGCGCGCGGCCGGGCTGCGGCAGGAGATGGTGGACGCCCGGCTGGCGGCCCGCGCCTGGACCCGCGAACACGGGGTGGACATCCCGGCGGTCGCCGAGTGGAAGTGGCCGTATCGCACGGAGTGAGCCGCGGCCGCGGTGTCCGGAATTCGGTTGCCGCGCCGGTCGGCCGGGCGCGAAGATCGCAGGGTGTTGCTGACCATCACCTGCACCCGAGCCGAAGGCGCCGATTGGGCCGCCACCGATTTGGGCTTTCTGCTGCACAAGAACCCCGCGCGAGCGCAGGTGTTCGGGCAGTCCTACGGGTCGGCGCACGTGTTGTACCCCGAGGCGACCGAGCAGCGCTGCACCGCCGCGCTGCTGCTGGAGATCGATCCGGTCCGGCTGGTTCGCGGAAAGAGCCGTGACGCGGCGGAATTCAGCCTCGGGCAGTACGTCAACGACCGCCCGTACGCGGCGTCCTCACTGCTGTCGGTGGCGATCTCGACGGTGTTCTCCAGCGCCCTGCACGGCCGCTGCGACCAGCGGCCCGAACTCGCGTCCGCTGCGCTGCCGCTGCGCATCGAACTGCCCGCGGTGCCGTGCAAGGGCGGCCCGGACACGGCCGAGCGGATGTTCGCACCGCTGGGCTGGCGGGTCCGCGCCACCCCGATCGTCCTGGACCCGGCGTTTCCCGAGTGGGGCGAATCCCATTACGTACAACTGGAATTGACCGGCACGCTGCGTCTGGCCGAGGCGCTCTCGCATCTGTACGTGCTGCTGCCGGTCCTGGACGGCAGCAAGCACTACTGGCTCGCAGCGGACGAGATCGACAAACTGCTGCGCGCGGGTTCGGGCTGGCTCCCCGGCCACCCCGAACGCACCTGGATCACTCGCCGCTACCTGGCCCGCAAGCACGCCCTGGTCCGCACCGCCCTGGCTCGCCTGGCCGAGCTCGACGACGCCGCCCCGGAGTCCCTCGATGCGGTCGACGAGATCGATTCGGAGGACGGGACCGCCGCCGAAGAACCCGCGCGGCCCTCGTTGGCGATTACCCGGCGTGCCGCCGTGCTGCGCGCGCTGCACGCCGTGGGCGCCCAGCGGGTGCTGGATCTCGGCTGCGGTGAGGGGGCGCTGCTGCGGGAACTCCTGGCGGACAGGACGTTCACCGAGATCGTCGGAGTGGACGTGTCGATGCGGGCGTTGCGGATCGCGCAGCGACGGCTGCGGCTGGACCGCGCGCCGCGCCCGGTGGCCGAGCGGATCACATTGCGGCAGGGGGCGCTGACCTATCGTGACGCCGCGCTGCGCGGATTCGACGCGGCGGTGCTGATGGAGGTCGTCGAACATGTCGATCCGCCCCGGCTGGGCGCGCTCGAGCAGGCGGTATTCGGTTCCGCCGCACCGGGATCGGTGATCGTGACGACGCCGAACGGTGAGTACAACACGCTGTTCGAGACGTTGCCCGCCGGATCGTTCCGGCATCCGGACCACCGATTCGAGTGGAGCCGTGCCGAATTCGAGTCGTGGGCGCGTCGTGTGGCCGGAACGTACGGGTACGATGTACGTTTCGAGCCGGTCGGCCCGCTGGATGCGGCCTATGGCTCGCCGACGCAGCTGGCGATCTTCGGCAAGCCCGCGCGGGCTGCCGGGAAGGGAGCGGCGTGATGGTCGAACTGTCCGTCCCGGAATTGTCCCTGGTCGCGTTGGTCGGCTGCACCGGCTCGGGTAAATCCACCTTCGCGCACAAGCATTTTCCGCGTACCGCCATCGTCTCCTCCGATGCCTGCCGCGGCATCGTCAGCGACGACGAGAACGATCAGTCGGCGACCGGCGAGGCCTTCTCGCTTCTGCATCACATCGCCGGCATTCGGTTGCGCCGCGGGCTGCGGACCGTGGTCGATGCCACCAACGTGCAGCCGCACGGGCGTCAGGAGCTGATCCGCCTGGCCCGCGAACACGACGTGCTCCCGGTCGCGATCGTGCTGGACGTGCCCGACCGGGTGTGCCTGGAGCGCAACTCGCGCCGCGCCGAACGCGCCCACGTCGGCGCGCACGTGGTGACCCGGCAGCAGCGCGATCTGCGCCGCAGCCTGCGCGGGCTGGAACGGGAGGGTTTCCGCCGGGTGTACCTGCTGCGCGGCGTCGAGGAGATCGACGCGGCGAACGTCGTCGACGAGAAGCTCTGGAACGACCGGCGCGAGCTGACCGGACCGTTCGACGTGATCGGCGACGTGCACGGCTGCCGGGCCGAATTGGAGACGCTGCTGGGCGACCTGGGCTACACCATGCGACGCGACGAGGCCGGACGTCCGGTGGACGCGCAGCACCCCGACGGGCGCACGGCGGTGTTCGTCGGCGATCTGGTCGATCGCGGCCCCGACACTCCCGGTGTGCTGCGGCTGGTCATGGGCATGGTCGAGGCCGGACACGCACTGTGCGTCACCGGGAACCACGAATTCAAGCTGGTTCGTGCCCTGGACGGCCGGAAGGTCACCGTCGCGCACGGATTGGCCGAATCGCTGGCCCAGCTGGAGCGCGAGGACGACGACTTCCGCAGGGCCGCACACGAATTCTGCCGCGGACTGATCGGACACTACGTCCTGGACGGCGGCAATCTCGTGGTCGCGCACGCCGGACTGAAGCAGGAATATCACGGCCGCGCCTCGGGCCGGGTGCGCCAGTTCGCCATGTACGGCGAAACAACCGGGGAGACCGACGAATTCGGCCTGCCGGTCCGCTATCCGTGGGCGCGGGACTATCGCGGCCGGGCGATGGTGCTGTACGGGCACACCCCGACCACCGAACTGCGCTGGGTCAACAACACGCTGTGCCTGGACACCGGCGTGGTCTTCGGCGGACGTCTCACCGCCCTGCGCTATCCCGAACGCGAACCGGTATCGGTTCCGGCACAACAGGTCTGGTGCGAGCCCGCGCGCCCGCTGGCCGACGATGCCGTAACGACGGACGGTGCGACGCACCGCGATCCGGGTGTCCTGGACCTCGACGACGTCCTCGGCCGCCGCGTGGTGGAGACCCGCAGGCTCGGGCGGGTGAGCGTCCAGGAGGAGAACGCCGGCGCGGCGCTCGAGGTGATGAGCCGATTCGCCGTCGACCCGCGCTGGCTGATCTACCTGCCGCCGACGATGTCGCCCTGTGCCACAGCCGATTCCGAGAATCTCCTGGAACATCCGGCGCAGGCGTTCGAGTACTACCGCACCGAGGGCGTCCCGGCCGTGGTGTGCCAGGAGAAGCATATGGGCTCGCGCGCGATCGCCGTGCTGACCCGCTCGGCGACGATTGCCCGCGACCGGTTCGGCATCGACGACGGCAGCACCGGTGCGCTGTACACCCGCACCGGCCGCCCGTTCTTCGACGATCCGGCGCTGACCGAGGCGGTGCTGAGCCGGATCCGCGTCGCGGCCGAAAGTTCGGGCCTCTTCGCCGAACTGGATTCGGACTGGTTCGCCCTGGACGCGGAGCTCATGCCGTGGTCGGCCAAGGCGATGGGTCTGCTGCGCGAACAGTACGCGGCCGTCGGCGCGGCGGCACGGGCATCGCTCGGGGCAGCCGCGCAGATCGTCGCGGTCGCGGCCGCACGCGGTCAGGACGTCGGCGAACTCGCCGACCGCACGGCCGCCCGCCGGGCCGACGCCGACGCGTTCACCACCGCCTACGGCCGCTACTGCTGGCCGGTGGCGGGGTTGGACGGCCTGCGGCTCGCGCCGTTTCAGATCCTGGCCGCCGAGGGTGTGAATCACGCTGTGCGCGACCATGAATGGCATCTCGGCAAGCTCGACGCGTTGGCCGCCGCGGACAGCGAGCTGTTCGCCCGGACCCGCCGGATGATCGTGCGACTGTCCGACCCGGAATCCGTGGCCGAGGCGACGGCCTGGTGGACCGCCCTCACCGCGAGCGGCGGCGAGGGCATGGTGGTCAAACCGGTCGAGGCGCTGACGCACGGAACCGCCACGCGCAGCGGCCGTCCCGTACAACCCGGCGTGAAATGCCGTGGGCCGGAATACCTTCGAATCATCTACGGCCCGGAGTACCTGCGCCCCGACCAGTTGCGCCGCCTGCGCTCTCGCGGCCTCGGCCGCAAGCGCTCCATGGCCCTGCGCGAATACGCCCTGGGCCTGGAAGCGCTCGATCGCTTCGTCGCGGGCGAGCCGCTGTGGCGCGTCCACGAGGCCGTCTTCGCGGTCCTGGCCCTGGAGTCCGAACCGGTCGACCCGCGCCTGTAGCTGACGCGCGCCGACCCGGACGCGTCAGCGCGCAGCGCGTTGCGGCGCGGTGAGGTCGTAGACCGGCAGGTCACCGATCGTGGTCGGCGTGTAGTGCTGTTCGACCCACTGGGTTATCCGCGCCGCCGCGGAGGTCCGATCGCGCGAGCCGGGACCGCGCACACCCGCGGGGCGGCCGATGAAGTAGTGGATCCGGCCGTGCGCGACGTAGTCCTGGAACTGCGGCAATGTCGGCGACGGATCACCACCGGCGAAACCGCCGACCGGCATCACCGGATAACCGGCCGCGAGTTGTAGGTCCGAGGACGTCATCGACCCCACCGACGCCGCGGCCCAGGTGTGGTTCGGGCCTCCGGCGCGCAACGTCGCGATCAGCGCCGGATCGGGCGGGCCGCCGAACGGTCCCCGGTGCCCGCTGTCCGCCGGGTTCGGCGCGCCGGCGGGTGTGCCGCGGCCGTTCCGCTGCCCCGGCGCGTTCGCATTGTCGTTCGGCGGCGGGCCGAAGGGGAAATCGCCGGACCGCGTCCTGGGACCGGCCAGCACGATGCCGCCGGAATGCGCCGTCCCGATCGTCTGTAGCGAGTAGGCGACCGGACCGGCCAGCGCGGTCAGCACCGCGGCCACCGCCGCCGGCACCGCGAGGCCGGGCGACCAGGGAAGCAGCAGCGCCGCCGTGGCCGCGACGCCGACGACCAGCACCGCCCAGCGCAACCACGGCACGAAATCGGGGGTGCGCGAGAGCAACAGGATCGCGGCGGCGGCGCTCAGCGCGACGACCAGGGCCGCGGCGAACCGCACCCACGTCCGGTCGCGGGCACGCCACACCATCACCGCGCCGAGTCCCACGGTTCCGGCGACCGCTGGCGCCAGGGCCACGGTGTAGTACTGGTGGAAGATCCCCCGCATGAAGCTGAACACCAGACCGGTGACCAGCATCCAACC
>CBJNFW010000148.1:0-20683 GCA_966435935.1 uncultured Nocardia sp. | reverse complement strand
GCTGGGGTACCAGGACTCGAACCTAGAATGGCTGAACCAGAATCAGCTGTGTTGCCAATTACACCATACCCCAATGACCTGGGCGTTCGACCTCCGTCCCGATGGGCTGGAGGCTCGTTTCCGGGCCGGGGAGAAGATTACCAGTCCCCCTCCCGCTTTATACAAATCGCCTGGTCAAACGGGGTCGAATGGGCTCAGATCGCGGTTGCGGCGGCTTGCAGCCGCTGCATGGTCACCTCCCGGCCGAGCAGCTCCAGCGATTCGTACAGCGGCGGGCTGATGTGTGAACCGGTGACCGCCACTCGCACTGGTGCGAACGCCTTACGCGGTTTGAGGCCCAGATCGTCCACCAGAGCGGTTTTCAGCGCCGTTTCGAGTGCGATTGCCGACCAGTCCGAAATGCCCTCCAGCGCGTCGATGGCGGCCCGCAACACCGGTGCGGCGTCGGGCCCGAGATTCTTTTGCGCCGCCGCCTCGTCGACGGTGAACTCCGCGGGCGGCTGGAACAGGAACTTCAACAAGTCCCAGGCATCCCCGAGAACAACGATCCGGGTCTGCACCAAGTCGGCCGCGGCCGAAAAAAGCGCATCGTCCACTTCCGCCCCGATGTGCCCCTGCCCGGTGAGGTAGCTGCGCAGTCGATGAGCGAAATCCGCGGGCTCCAGCAAACGAATGTGCTCGGCGTTCACGGCGTCGGCCTTCTTCTGGTCGAACCGGGCCGGATTCGAATTTACTTTCGATATGTCGAATGCCGCCACCATCTCCTCCATCGAGAAGATGTCCCGGTCCTCACCTATGCCCCACCCGAGCAAAGCCAGGTAATTCAGCAAACCCTCGGGAATGAATCCCCGGTCGCGGTGCACGAACAGATTCGACTCGGGGTCACGTTTGGACAACTTCTTGTTGCCCTGCCCCATCACGAAGGGCAGATGTCCGAACTGCGGAGTGAACTCCGCGACCCCGATTCGGGCCAGCGCCTCGTACAACGCGATCTGCCGCGGGGTGGAGGAGAGAATGTCCTCGCCGCGCAGTACGTGGGTGATCTTCATCAACGCGTCGTCGACGGGATTGACCAGGGTGTACAGCGGTTCGCCGGTACCCCGGGTGATCGCGAAGTCGGGCACCACGCCGGCCCGGATGGTGGTCTCCCCGCGCACCAGATCGTGCCAGACGATGTCCTTGTCCGGCATCCGCAGCCGGATCACCGGACCGCGGCCCTGCGCCTTGAAATCGGCGATCTGCTCGGCGGTCAGGTCCCGGTCGAAGTTGTCGTAACCGAGCTTCGGATCGCGCCCGGCCGCGCGGTGCCGAGCCTCGACTTCCTCTGGGGTGGAGAACGATTCGTACGCTTCGCCCGCCTCCAGCAACCTCCGGACGATGTCCATGTGCAGGTCCCGGCGCAACGACTGCCGGTACGGCGCATAGGGTCCGCCGACCTCCGGACCCTCGTCCCAGGTGAGGCCGAGCCAGCGCAGCGCGTCCAGCAAGGCGTGGTACGACTCGTCGGAATCGCGTGCGGCATCGGTGTCTTCGATGCGGAAGACGAATGTGCCGCCGTGGTGCCGGGCGAAGGCCCAGTTGAACAACGCCGTCCGGATCAGCCCCACGTGCGGCGTACCGGTCGGCGACGGGCAGAAACGGACCCGTACCTCAGTCGTGGGGGATGGTGAGCCGGCGGAGCTTGCGGAGCCGGCGGTGTGGGTAGTCACAAGCCCTACTTTCGATCAACGTTTGGCGGCAACGGGATTGGTGAGGGTGCCGATGCCCTCGACCGTCACCGAGACGGTCTGCCCGTCCCGCATCGGTCCTACACCCTCGGGGGTGCCGGTGAGGATGACATCGCCGGGCAGCAGCGTCATCACGGTGGTCACCCATTCGATCAGCTTCGGAATATCGTGCAGCAGAAGTGATGTCCGGCTGCGCTGGCGGACCTCGCCGTCGAGTTCGGTGACGATCTCCAGATCCGTTGGGTCCAGCTCGGTTTCGATCCAGGGCCCGAGCGGGCAGAAGGTGTCGTAACCCTTGCCGCGGGTCCATTGACCGTCGTGTCGCTGCTGGTCACGCGCGGTGACATCGTTGGCGACGGTATAGCCGAGGATCACCTCACGGGCGCGGGCGGCAGACACGTCCTTGCACGGCCGCCCGATGACGATCGCCAGCTCGCCCTCGTAGTCGACCTGAGAGGAACTGGGCGGCAACACGATTGCCGAGTTCGGCCCGGCGATCGCGGTGTTGGGCTTGAGGAAGATCACCGGATCCTCCGGAGCCTCACCACCCATCTCGCGGGCGTGCGCGGCGTAGTTCTTGCCGACGCACACCACCTTGCTGGCCAGGATCGGCGCGAGCAGGCGGACATCGGCCACCGGCCAACTGCGGCCGGTGAAGGTGGGCGTACCGAACGGATGTTCGGCGATCTCCTTCGCGACACCATCGGAGGTGGTTCCTTCGATGCTCACGAACGCGACCCCATCGGGGCTGGCAACTCGACCTAGACGCATGGCTCGCAGTCTATCCACCAGGTGGTATGGGCCCGACCACCCGGTCTGCACTCCCCGCGGCGGAAGAACCGCCTCGCGTCCGGCCGCGGGCCGGGTGTACGGTGAGCGGGGAGTTCACAGAATAAGATTTCTGTCCCAATATCTGAGATATGAGGTGAGGATATGGTGACCTTGACCCAGCTGAGCACCAACCGGCGGTGGGTCATGCTCGCCCTCGGACTCTTCGCCCAGGCCGCAAGCGCGGTGATGAGCAACGGTGCGCCCTTCCTGCTGCCCGCCCTCACCGAACGCGGAATGCCCTTGGCCACAGCCGGTCTGCTGGTAGCCATGCCGATGGTCGGCATGGTCTGCACACTGATCGCCTGGGGCTACGCGGTGGACCGGTTCGGCGAACGCGCGGTACTGATCGTCGGGCCGCTGCTGATGTGCGGGGCGGGCGCGGCCGCGGCCGCCACCACGAATTATCTTGCGCTGGGCGCATTGCTGCTGCTGGCCGGAATCGGCGCGGCGAGCACCAACGGCGCGAGCGGACGGGTGATCGCGGGCTGGTTTCCGCCCGATCAACGCGGACTGGCGATGGGAATCAGGCAGACCGCGCAGCCGCTCGGCGTCGGCATCGCGGCCCTGGCGATCCCGGCAATTGCGGCGGCACACGGGTTTTCCACCGCGATACTGGTTCCCGCGATGATGGCCGGTATCGCCGCGATCGGCTGCGCGCTTTGGATCATCGATCCGCCCCGCCCCGAACGTTCTGTGACACAGATTGTTTCGGACAATCCGTACCGCGGCGATACGACGCTATGGCGCATTCACGCCGTCTCGGTGCTACTGGTTGTCCCACAGGCGACGGTGTGGACATTCGCACTGTTGTGGCTGAATCACGGTGTCGGACTGTCACTTGCGATCGCGGGCGTTCTCGTCACAGTGACGCAGATCTTGGGGGCGGCGGGTCGGATCGGCGCGGGAATCTGGTCCGATCGGCTCGGGAGCCGGTTGCGACCGCTGCGCACTATTGCGATCGCAGCAGTGATTTCGATGGCCGCACTGGCCTTTTCGGCATGGCTGCACTGGTGGTGGGCGGCGCTGCCGATTCTGGTGATCGCGTCGGTCATCACCGTCGCCGACAACGGCCTGTCCTTCACCGCCGTGGCCGAGATCGCCGGCCCGTTCTGGAGCGGCCGCGGCCTCGGCGTCCAGAACACCGGCCAGTACCTCGCCACCGCCGCGGTGGCCCCGGCCTTCGGCGCCCTGATCAGCGCCGCAGGCTTCCCCGCCGCCTATCTCGCCGCCGCGGCTTTCGCCATCGCCGCCGTCCCGCTCGTCCCGCGAGACCGGCGCTAGCCTTCGCGCAACCGCGCGAAGTTCATTCGTTCCACTCGGAATCTCTTCTGCGAGAACAAGATCGAACTAGAGGCCCGAAAGGCCTTGTCCGCCTGTTTTTTCGCGGCCCGGCGACGTTGCCAGGTTGAGGCTACAACCGAAAGGCCCCGCGCCCGAAGACATTCGGACGCGGGGCCTGGTTGCCGAAACTCAGACCGAGGCGGCGATCCGGTCACCGATCTCGACGATGGAAGCAGTGCAGGTGCGAGCGGAACGATCCTTGGCGACAGCGGATTCGATGCGGGCGGCCTCGTCGGTCCGGCCGAGATGGTTCAGCAGCAGGGAAACCGAGAGGATCGCGGCCGTGGGGTCGGCCTTGGACTGGCCGGCGATATCGGGGGCGCTGCCGTGCACGGGCTCGAACATGCTCGGGTTGACCCCCGAGGCGTCGATATTGCCCGAGGCGGCCAGCCCGATGCCGCCGGAGACCGCGGCGGCCAGATCGGTGATGATGTCGCCGAACAGTTTGTCGGTGATGATCACGTCGAAGCGACCCGGATCGGTGACCATATGGATGGTCGCGGCATCGATGTGCTGATAGGCGACCTCGACCTCCGGGAATTCCGCGCCGACCTCGGTCACCGTGCGCTGCCACAGCGAACCGGCGAAGGACAGCACATTGGTCTTGTGCACCAGGGTCAGATGCTTGCGGCGCTGCTGGGCGGCGGCGAAGGCGTACCGCACGACGCGTTCGATGCCGAACCGGGTGTTCGTGCTGACCTCGGTGGCGACCTCGTGCGGGGTGTCCACGCGGATCGCGCCGCCGGTGCCGGTGTACGGCCCCTCGGTGCCCTCGCGCACGACGACGAAATCGATCGCCGGATCGCCCGACAGCGGACTGCGCACGCCCGGGAACAGCCGCGACGGACGCAGATTCACGTGGTGGTCCAGCGCGAACCGGGTGTGCAACAGCAGTCCCCGCTCCAGCAGGCCACTGGGCACCGACGGATCGCCGATCGCACCGAGCAGGATCGCGTCGTGCTGCTTCAGCTCGGGCAGCACCGAATCCGGCAGCACCTCACCGGTCTCGTGGTATCGCTTGGCGCCAAGGTCGTAATGGGTCTTCTCGACACCCGGCACGACCACGTCGAGCACCTTGAGCGCCTCGGCGATGACCTCGGGACCGATACCGTCACCGGGGATGACAGCCAGTTTCATATGACAACGCTCCGTTCGTTCACGCTCGTGGCCCATACCGGATATGTGGCCGAATCAGCCGGTCCGGCCGAGCGGCACGATCCCGGCAACTGCCGCGGAACCGAGCCGATCGGCCATGCGATCACACGCGCCGATCGCAAGCATCGGCCACCTTATCCGTAGCCCGAATCGGTGCCGTCACCAGGGCGAGCCGCTCTCAATCCGTGAGATCGGGACTCGCGCGCCCGGACGCGCGCCGGACATTCGTTGCACGCCACGGTTCGACACGACGCGATGCTGCGGATCGCAACGTCCAGCCCACCCCAACGCACGCATCCACCCCCGGACGGTTTGGGACCCGTACGACCGGACGCGCGCCGACACCACCGGACATTCGTTGCACGCCACGGTTCGACACGACGCGATGCTGCGGATCGCAACGTCCAGCCCACCCCAGCGCACGCATCCACCCCCGGACGGTTTGAGACTCGTACGACCGGGCACGCGCCGACACCGCCGGACATTCGTTGTCCGTCATAGTCCGGCACGACGCGGATGCTGCGGATCGCGTAGTCCAGCCCATCCCAGCGCGCGCATTCATCCCGGGACGGTTCGGGACGCATGCGACCGGGCACGCGCCGACACCGCCGGGCATTCGTTGTCCGTCATGGGTGGGCGCGACGCGGTGCAGCGGGTCGCAACGTCCAGCCCACCCCAGCGCACGCATTCATTCCCGGACGGTTTGGGACTCGCGCGACCGGACGCGCGCCGACACCGACGGACATTCGTTGTCCGTCATGGTCCGGCACGACGCGGATGCTGCGAATCGCGTAGTCCGGCGTGCCCGAGCGCACGCGATTACCCGCGGACGATTCGGCTTCGAGGATGCGATCGGGATCGCCGCTGTACCTGCGGTGTCACCGCCGCGCGACCAGGCGTACCCGAACCGGCCGTCCGTAACCGGGGCACCTAGGAGTGCTCCGATACATCGGGCACCGCAATGTAGCGGCGCGGCCCGGCTCCGCGATGTGCGTTCATCGGGACGCGGCCGGTATGCGAAAGACACTGTGCGCGAACCGATCCCGTCAGGGAACGGTTCGCGCACGGACTCAGCTCAGGTCGACCTGGATAACCTTGGTCGCGCCGACGGCCTGCGCGATGGCGGCCTGCACGTCGGCGGGGACCTGGGTGTTCACCCGCAGGATCACCGTCGCGCCCTCCTTGTCGACGTCCTGGCTCAGCTGGGCGGCCTGGATGTCGATATCGGCCTCGCCCAGGGCGGTGCCGATCCGGCCGAGCGCGCCGGGCCGGTCCTCGTAGTTCAGCACCGCGAGATTCAGGCCCTCGGCGCGCATGTCGTAGTTGCGGCCGTTGATGTTGACGATCTTCTGCACGAGTTCGGGCTCGGTCAGCGCACCGGAGACGTTCAGGGTGCGGCCGTCGCCGAACACCGCGCGCAGATCCACCACGCTGCGGTGCGAGGGGCTCTCGGTGGCGGTGGTGACGGTCGCCTCGATACCGCGCTCCTTGGCCAGCGACGGGGCGTTGACGAAGGTGACCGGATCCTCGATCAGCGCGGAGAAGATGCCGCGCAGCGCCGAAAGTTCCAGCACCGCAACGTCGTGCGCGCTCAGCTCGCCGCGCGCCTGCACCTCGAGGCTGACCGGCAGCTCGTCGGCCAGCGCACCCAGCAGCGCGCCCTGCTTGCGCACGATCTCCAGCCACGGCGCGACGAACTCGTCCACCGCGCCGCCGGTGACGTTCACCGCACCGGGAACGAATTCGCCTGCGAGAGCGAGCAATACGGACTTGGCCACATCGGTGCCCGCGCGATCCTGCGCCTCGGAGGTGGACGCGCCCAGGTGCGGGGTCACCACGACCTGCGGCAGTTCGAACAGCGGGCTGTCGGTGCAGGGTTCGGTCTCGTAGACGTCGATGCCCGCGCCGCGCACATGACCGGACTTGATCGCGTCGGCGAGGGCGGCCTCGTCGATCAGCCCGCCGCGTGCGGCGTTGACGATGATGACGCCCGGCTTGGTCAGCGCCAGCTTCTCCGCGGACAGCAGGCCCTTGGTCTCGGGGGTCTTGGGCAGGTGCACCGAGATCAGGTCGGCGCGGGCGAGCACCTCGTCCAGCTCGAGCAGTTCGATACCCAACTGCGCGGCGCGCGCCGGCGAGACGTAGGGGTCGTATGCGACGATCTTGGTTTCGAAGGCGGCCAGCCGCGCCGCGAACAGCTGACCGATGCGGCCGAGGCCGATCACGCCGACGGTCTTGCCGAAGATCTCGACGCCGTTGAACTTGCTGCGCTTCCAGGTGTGCTCACGCAGGGTGGCGTCGGCCGCGGGGATCTGGCGCGCGGTCGACAGCATAAGGGTGACCGCGTGCTCGGCGGCGGTGTGGATGTTGGAGGTCGGCGCGTTGACGACCATCACGCCGCGCTCGGTGGCCGCGGGCACGTCGACGTTGTCCAGGCCGACACCGGCCCGCGCGACGATCTTCAGCCGCCGGCCGGCGTCGAGGACCTCGGCGTCGACCGTGGTGGCGGAGCGGACCAGCAGTGCGTCGGCCTCGGGCATCGCGGCCAGCAGAGCGGGCCGATCGGGCCCGTCGACCCAGCGCACCTCGACACCGTCGCCGAGCGCATCGACGGTCGACTGGGCGAGCTTGTCGGCGATCAAAACAACGGGACGGCCATTTTGGCTCACTGGAGGCACTCCTGGAAGAGGGGGATCGGCATTTACCGGGGCCAAGCTTAATGGGCTCGTCTGCGCCGGGGAGTGCGGGTGGGCGGATCGGCTCGCGCCCTGCACAGGGGGTGACCTCGGTCTCACCGATTCCGGAACGGGTGCGCCCCTCAGCATCGGACGCGGTCTCGCCTCCACCTCCGCCCGCCCGCCGCATGCACCCGCAGAACGACATGACACGTCCACGAGCGGCAGCCGGAAGCGGCGCAGCACACCACCGCGCGAGCGCCATTCCCGGCGACGCCGCCGAAGTGCTGGCCGGGAGCACCCGGAGACAATGGCCTGGCCCCTATCCCGCCTGCGCTCGCTCCTCGTCCAGCCCGCGCATCGCGTACACCCGCTCGAGGAAGTCGCGGTGGGCGCGCAGCGTGGAGTCCAGCAGTTCGCGCCAGGTGCGGCGGTCGATACGGGCATCGCTGTCCAGGGAGGAGAGGGAGGCGGGGCGCAGCCGGTCGATGTGGTCGACGATGAAGGTCAGGCGGCGTCGGGGGAACTGATCGCCGATGCGCGGATTCTCGGTCAGGAAGGTGTCCAGCGCGTAGAGGTAGTTGATCGCGCGGTTGTACTCCTCGTCGGTGAGGTGGTAGTCCATCCGCTTGATCTCCACGATCCACAGCTCGCCGGCGTCGTGCAGCAGCACGAAATCCGGTTCGCGCTTGGGGCTGCCGATCGAGGTGGTCACCAGGGTGGAACCGAATTTCTGTGCGTACCAACGCTCGAAGGCCGCGCGGACGCGGGTGAGCGATTCGTTCATCCCCAGCGGCGTCCATTCCGGTGCGAGCAGCCACGGCGCGCGCTCGATGAGTTCCTGGAAGGGACGTTCGAGCGAGCGGCGATCGTCGATGAGCGCGTGCAGCTTGTCCACCACCGCGACTCGCTCCCCCGCGATCTGCCCCAGGGAGTAGATCTCCGCCACCCGGGCGCGTTCGAACAGCGCCACGACGACGTCCAGGCGCGGATCGGAATCCTCCGCGATCTGCTGCAACGTATCGAGCAGGCTGCGTTGCGGTCCGAGCGACAAGGCCAGGCGCACAATGCTTTCCACGTGCCCGGGATCCTCCAGCGCGGCACGGTCCTTGTTGGCCACCAGGATTCGCGCCGCCGCGGTCACCGATTCGCGAAACACCTTGTCGCCCGGCGCGATCGCCTCCAGCTTCCGGTAGATGCTGGATCGGTCGACGAACTCCTCCCATACGCGACGCCGGATCGAGCGCTCACCCATCCTGCCGATCTCGGCGATGAGGGCGCGCCCCCACTCCGCCAGCGCCTCCCCGCGGCCGGAGTTCCAGATGATGTCCTGCCGGTCCGAGCGGACCAGATCCTCCTCGTCGTCGAGCCAGTCCACGTGGATGGCCCCGACCAGGTAGGAACGCAGTTTGTACTCGCCGGTGAATCCGGCCGCGATGCCGAAATCCCTTGTCTGCGCGACGATCTTGCCACGCGCGTAGATCCGCACGCCCGCCATCGCCTCGTCCCGGTAGGGATGGCGGGAGTAGGCGATCCAGCCGGTGACCGGCAGATACTGCCGGCCCGCGCGCACCGGGCGCGAGGCCACATCGATCCGCGTCTCCTCCATCACGTCGATGGGCAGATCGCTGAGGATGAAACTCTCCGGCTCCTGCGTCGCGGGCGCGCTGTTGTGCACCTCGACCCGCCAGTCCGGACGCTCGATCCCGAAACGCGCGGCGAGCTGACGATTCAGTTCCGCACCGGAATTGACTCGCTTGCGGAAGAAGTCGCGCAGGACGACGGTCGTGCCGCGCTGCGGGGCGACGGTGCCGTCCAACGGGCCGACCGACGGGTAGTAGTCGCTCTCGGTGTCGTGCACCATATCGTCCAGGTCCAGGATGATATGGGAGACAGGCCATCCGGCCTCGGTGCGATCCCGCTCGCCGCTGCCCGCGCTGATCACCTCGATGGTCCGGCAGATGCCGAATGCGGCCAGTTTCCCGATTCCCTTGCGGCCCATGACCGGTCGGCCGCGCTCCCGCGAAAGATCCGAGCCCGTGCGGATTCTCCGGTCCGAACCGACCATCAGATAGTGCTCGTTGACCTCGTCGGCGGTCATGCCGTGGCCGTTGTCGGTCACGACGATCTCGTAGGGCGTCTCCTGCGCGCCGCGCACGGTGCCCGCGAGGGTCACTCCCCACGGCAACCAGACCGCCACTTCACTGGCGTCGGCGTCGTAGGAATTGGCGATGAGTTCGGCCAGCACCGCCGAAACCCGGTCGTAGAGGCGGATTCCCAGCTTGTCGATGGCCAGCCGGCTGATCCGCATCGTGTACTTGTGGTCGGACCGCACATCTTCTTCCATGGTCGGGCCTTCCGCTGCCCGTGGGCAGCCGCTGTTCAGCCACCACCACTGCTACCATGCTGCGTGGCCCCGTTGACCAGGGGTTGAACGGTAAACGTCCAGGTCGTCACAAGCCGATTCCGGATTCGGCGGCCCGACCGGGGAGAAGACGCGCCCCGGAAACGCGAAAGGCCCCGCACCACAATGGTGCGGAGCCTTGAAGTCAGGTGACTCAGATCACGCGAACGCCCTGGGCCTGCGGACCCTTCTGGCCCTGGCCGATCTCGAACTCCACGCGCTGACCCTCGTCGAGCGACCGGAAGCCGCTACCGGAAACAGCCGAGTAGTGCACGAACACATCCGGACCACCGTCGTCCTGAGCGATGAACCCGAAGCCCTTCTCGCTGTTGAACCACTTCACTACGCCTTGCGCCATTTCATACCTTCTGTAGACGAGCCAGGCCGGCCAACGTCCGCCGAACCCGGTCTCGATGTTCCAGACTGCCATGCCCGGCGGCTTCCGCGCCACTGTGATTTCGCGGAACGAGCGTTTGCGGCCGGTATGCCAGCAGATCCACAGGACCCCGGATGAGCACCTGTAATCATACCGATATAGGAAAATCGGGCGACCGATCCGGTTATTCGCGGTCCCGCGCCGCCCGACCGCGCCAGCGAATCGATATAAATGGCGGCCGGTCTCGGACAGTTATTGTTCGAGACCGGCCGCCCAGTCGATTCACTCCGCAGTCGTGCGAGATCAGCCGCCGAAAGACCCGGTCCACAGCGTGTTCAGGATGCCGTGGAACGCGGCGCTGCCGGTGTTGAACAGTCCGTGCACAGCGGCGGAACCGGTGTCGATGATAACGGGGATCATTGACTTCCTTTCATTGTCGTCATCCGGCCGAACCGGCTTTCGACAGGAATATCGAGCACCTTGAAACACTCGTTAGCCAGAATTGCGGAAAGGTGACCCGGGCAACACATTTTCGGAACTGTGTGCCACGACACACGCAATCAGTTCTGTACGCTCCGGACGTTCCTGGCTTCCGGCCCGGTCTTGGTATGACGGATTTCGAACACCACCCGCTGTCCCTCGACGAGCGACCGGAAGCCGGTACCTTCCAGCTCGGTGTAGTCGACGAAGACATCGGGCCCGCCGTCGTCCTGACGGATGAACCCGAAACCCTTCTTGGTGTCGAACCACTTGACCGTGCCCAGTGCCATATCACATACCTTCTCGCCGTCGAGCCAGCCGAACCATAGCGAGGCAATCGACGGCAGTCCAGGCTGATTCGGCGCGTCGCGCACCGCGCCGTTCAGCTCACGGACGCAGATATCTCACCTGACGCGTCATCGCGGTCTCGTGGGCCTCGTGGCCGGGCAGCTGCTCCGGCACGCCGACCTGCCAGAACGCACCGGATTCGGTCCATGCCGACGGATGCGTGCGCACCACGACCACCGCGGGTCTCGACTGCCGCACGGCCGCCTCCCGGGCGTGGGCATAGGCTTCGCGAAATTCGTCCGCGCCCGTGGCGGTGAATACCACGCACCCCAGCGAATGCGCGTGCGCGGCGAAATTCACCCGTGGCGGCGCGGGATGATTGGTGCGGCAGTCGCGGTACAGATTGTTGAAACCGTTGCCGCCCTGCCCCTCCTGCAAACGGGCGATCACCGCGTATCCGTCGTTGTCGCAGACGACCGCGACGAACGGATGACCGGCGAACGCCGCGGAGAACAGCTCGGAATTGAGCATGAGATACGAACCGTCACCCAGCAGCGTGGTGACCAGCCCGTGCCGATGTGCCATGGCCGCGCCCCACGCGCCCGCGAGTTCATAACCCATACAGGAGAATCCGTATTCGACGTCCATCGTGGGTTGCCCACCTCCGGCCCGCCAGCCGCCGACCAGCTCACCCGGCAGCCCGCCGGACGAGGTCATCACGTAATCGCCCGGTTCGCTCAGATCGTTGACCGCGCCGACGATCTGGGCGTACGTCGGCGGTCCGGGGGTCGGCGCGCGCAGGCTGTCGATGTAGTCGTCCCAATCGCCGCGTACCGCCGACGCACGAGTAGTCCACTCCCGAGCCACCCGCCAACCGGACAGTTCCGGCTCCAGATCCTCCAGCGCCGCAGCGGCATCCGCCACCACCGCGAGGGCGCCACGTTTGACCGCGTCGAAGCGCGCGGCATTGATCGTGATCATCCGGACGTCGGGCGCGAAGGCCGTCCACGACGCGGTCGTGAAGTCCTGCAGACGAGTTCCCACCGCGAGCACCAGATCCGCTTGCGCCGCAAGGGCATCGGCCGATGCCGATCCGGTGACGCCGAGCGGCCCGGCGTACAGCGGGTGTTCGTGTGCGACGAGGGTGCGCCCGGCGGTGGTCTCCACGACCGGAATGCCGTGCCGCTCGGCCATTTCCAGCGCCAGCGGTCCCGCTCCCGAATACCGCGCGCCGCCGCCGAGGATCAGCAGCGGACGTTGCGCGGAGCGCAGCGCCTGCGCCGCCGCCGCGACGGCGGCGCGATCGGGGCGCGGCCGCGGGGCCGTGTGCACCACCGGCTCGAACAGCACGTCCGGGAAATCGAAGGTCTCGGCCTGCACATCCTGTGGCAGAGCGAGCGTCACCGGTCCGGCATCGGCGGGATCGGTGAGCACCCGCGCGACCTGCGGCAGCGTCGCGAGCAGCTGCTCGGGCCGGGTGATGCGGTCGAAATAGCGGCTCACCGGGCGGAACGCGTCGTTGGCGGTCACGGTCGGATCACCGAAGTGCTCGACCTGTTGCAGTACCGGATCGGGCCCGCGACCGGTGAACACGTCCCCCGGAAGCAGCAGCAGCGGAAGCCGATTCGCGTGCGCGACACCGGCCGCGGTCACCATGTTCAACGCCCCGGGCCCGATCGAGGAGGTGACCACGCCGACCTGCCGGCGGTGCACGGCCTTGGCCAGACCGACCGCCGCCAGGGCCATGCCCTGTTCGGAATGCCCACGCCAGACCGGGATCACATCGCGGCGTTCCTCGAGCGCCGTGCCCAGGCCCAGGACGTTGCCGTGGCCGAAAATGGCGAACACCGCGGGGAACAGCGGCACCTCGCGCCCGTCCAGTGTCTGTGAGCGCTGGGCGATCAGCCAGGCCACCAGTGCCTGCGCGGTCGTCAGTCGCATCCGTTGCTCCTCGTCGTGCCGGTCCTACGGTTCAGTTGCTGCCGGTCTGCCCGCATTCCGGCCCGCGTTCGGCGAGTACCCACCGTGACGCGCCGCGTACCAACCGGTTTCCGGGCGACCGCGGGCCGGACGGTCGCGGCGATGCCGGAGGTCCGACGCCGGGTCAGCACACGCGTCCGCGGTGGTCGGTGACCGGGCAGCGCGGGTCCGGCGCGGTCTCGGACCAAGTGTCGCGGATCCAGGCGTGCGCGGGATCGTCACAGAAGGCCATGGATCGCTCGGGCGCCGGGCCCGCCAGGACGTTGAGGTAGTACATCGGATAGCCGGGGGCGGCCACGCACGGCCCGTGATACCCGTGGGGTATCAGAAAGACGTCCCCATCGCGCACCGCGACGTTCTCCTCCAGCTCGCCGTCGGGGGTGTAGGTGCGATGCATGCCGAACCCCTCTCGGGCGGGTGTGATCGCATCGCGTCCGGCGATCCGGAAGTAGTAGATCTCCTCGTTCACGACCTCGCACTCGCTCGCCTCGTCGTGCTTGTGCGGCGGATAGGAGGACCAGTTCCCGTCCGGTGTGATGAGCTCGCAGGCATTGAGTTTGTCCGCGTGCTCCCAGGCCCCGGGCGTGCCGAAATTCGTGACCTGCCGGGTGGCCCGGCCCGCACCCCGCACCTCGACCGGAACATGCTCGGCCGCACCGTATTTCGCGGGCAGACGCCGCTCACAGCGCGCCATCGGCAGCGCGATCTCCGCGCCGGATCGGGAGACGATCTCCATCTCGGCCTCACGCGGGACGTAGGCGAAATCGGTGACGCGGGTGAAAACCGTTTCCCGGCCGGTCAATTCGAAGCTCTCGCCATCCACCCGGACGGTGCAGCCACCGCTGAGCGGAAGGACGAACGCCTCGTATTCGCCGGTGTGCACCCGTCGCGGCTCCCCCGCCGGCAGCCTCAGCACGCGCAGACCCGTGTAGGTCCACCCCGCGGCCTCGGCGGTCAGCAGGAGCGGATCGTCGCCGTCCGCCGATGTGCCCGCGGGGCGGTGCAACCGGCTCATCGCGCGACGCCCCTGCGCTCGATACGAGACTGCCCGGCAGATGAGCGCTGCCGAGTACGCCGCGCCACGGCCTTGTCGGTCGGCGATGCGGGAACATGACAGACTTCCAACGTCCCGGCGGAAAAGGGAAATCGGCTCACCGCACGACTTCGCGCACAGCCGGACCGGTCGGCGGCCGACGGCACTTCGGGACGAGCCGATCCCCCAGTCGCGATGCTCAGCAGATCGGGATCGGTACCCGCCCAGCGTGTTCCGGTCGAGTAGTGCGAGATGTTCATCGCGCCTCCGTGAGTATTCGTGCGGCGGCGTCGACCGCGCCCGCGACATCGCCGTCGGGTGGATACAACAGACTGCGGCCGACCACGAGGCCGCGCGAAACATCGTGCCGCAGTGCGCCTCCCCAGGCCGCGAGATCCGCCGCCGGGTCCCCCGAGGGCGCACCGCCGAGCAGGAGCACCGGCAGTGTGGTGGCGTCGAGCACCGAGACATCCTGCGGAGCGGGAATTTTCAGCCAGGTGTAGGCGGAGGTCACGCCGAGGCCCGAGGCGATGGTGATGGCGCGCTGGAGTGAGGCCGAATCCTTGTGCATCACCAGCGATCCGGATTCGTCGCGATGATAGGGCAGCGGTTCCACCATCGCCATCAGTCCGTTGGCGGCGAGTTCGGAGACCGCGCGAGCGCACGCCCGCAGGGTCGGGATGGTGCGCGGGTCCGAATCCACCAGCCGCAGCAGCATTTTGCCGCCGTCGAGGCCGAACTCGACCAGGGACCGGGCATCGTATCCGGTGAACCGGTCCTCGATCTCCCAGTCCGCACCGGCCAGGCCGCCGCGATTCATCGATCCGATGACGACCTTGTCGTGCAGCGCGTCCAGCAGCAGCAGTTCCTCCACCACGTCCGGTGAGCCGAGCACGCCGTCCACCGCCGGATTGTCCAGCGCGATCAGCAGTCGCTCGAGCAGCATGCGCCGATCCGCCATGGCGGTGCGGTCCGAACCGACTCCGAGCGCACCGCGAGCCGGGTGGTCCGCCGCCACCAGGAACAACGTGCCCTGCTCGGACAGCAGCCGCTCGCGGCGGCGGCGCGCGGCATAGGCACGCGCGACCGCCCCGGGTTCGGTGCTGCGCACGCGCAACAGCTCACGCCAGCGTTCGTCGGTCAGGTGCACCGTATCTCCTCATACGCTCTCCTCGGCACGCCGGTTCCGGCGCAACAGCTCCTCGATCTCGGCGGATGTGGGCATCGCGTCCGCACAGGCCAGGCGTGAAGCGACAAGCGCCCCAGCGGCATTGGCGTACTCCGCGACCCGCCGCGGATGCCGGCCCGCCAGCAGCCCGTGCACCAGCGCACCGCCGAATCCGTCACCCGCACCGAGTCCGCACACCACCTCGACCCGGCACGGCGGTACGGTCCACCGCTGCCCGGCCGCGTCGGCGACGAACACGCCGTCCGCACCGCACTTGATCACCGCGAGCTCGACGCCGCGAGCCACCAGCCGCTCGGCGGCCGCACCCGGATCGTCGGTGCCGACCGCCACTTTCACCTCGGTTCTGTTGCCCACCACCACGTTCACGTGATCCAGCAGCGCGCCGATCTCCTGCCCAGCGGTCGCCTCGTCCGGCCAGAACATCGGCCGGTAGTCCAGATCGAGCACGGTGTGTCCGCGTCGCGCACGCCGTTCGAGCACGCGGTGCTGGGTGCCGCGCGCGGGTTCGGTGCTGACGCCGGTGCCGGTCACCCACAGCAGCGGCACGGATTCGACCACGTCCCAAGGGATATCGTCATCGGTCAGAGTCAGGTCCGGCGCGATCGGGGCACGATAGAACAGCAACGGCGGATCGGCCGGTGGATTCAGTTCGCAGAACACCACGGGCGTCAGCAGATCCGCCGAGGTGGACACGTACCGCGCGGATACTCCGAACTCCCCCAGCGCCGTTCGCACGTACTCACCGAACCCGTCCGCCCCCACCTTGGTCAGCACCGCACTGCGCCGCCCCAGCCGGGCGGCGGCCACCGCGACGTTGGTCGCCGTGCCGCCCAGCGACTTCGCGAACGTCCGGACCCGAGCCAGCGGAACACCGCTCTGTTCCGGATACAGATCCACCCCGACCCGCCCGATCGTCAGGACCTCCAGCTCGCTCACGTCGATTCACCACCCGCGAGCAGGGCCCCACCATCGCCGTGCCCCGATGGTGTGTTCGGGTCCGATGGGCTCGGGACTCCGCACGTCGACAGGATCGCCACATCGTCGCGGTCCGACCCCTTCCCGGTCATTCGGTCACCCGCTCCAATTCGTGTTCCAGCGCGGCGAGTTCGGCGCCACCGGCCATCTGACGGGTCAGCTCGGGCAGGTCGATCTCGGACTTGGCGTACGAACCGAGTGACGCGCCGCGTTTGAGCAGCAGGAAGCGGTCACCGACGGGATAGGCGTGGTGCGGGTTGTGCGTGATCAGCACGACCCCGAGACCACGATCGCGCGCCTGCACGACGTACCGCAGCACCACCCCGGCCTGTTTCACGCCCAGCGCGGCGGTCGGCTCGTCCAGGATGAGCACCTTCGCGCCGTAGTGCACCGCCCGTGCGATCGCCACACACTGCCGCTGTCCGCCCGAGAGCGTACCCACCGGCTGTTCCATATCGCGGATCTCGATGCCCATGTCCCACAGCGCTTTACGCGCGATCTCGCGGCCGCGACCACGATCGAGGAGGCGCAGCGGCCCGACCCCGTAGGTCGGCTCGGAGCCCAGCACGAAGTTGCGCCACACACTCATCAGCGGCACGACCGCCAAATCCTGGTAGACCGTGGCGATTCCGCGATCGAGCGCCGCCCGCGGGTTGGCGAACCGGGTCGGCTCCCCTTCGACGAGCAGCTCACCCGAATCGTGCTGATGCACCCCGGCCAGAACCTTGATCAGCGTGGACTTTCCCGCCCCGTTGTCACCCAGAACGCAGGTGACCTCGCCGGCGTTCACCACCATGGACACGTTCTCGAGCGCGACCACGCCGCCGTAACTCTTGGTGACGCCGACGGTTTCGATCAGCGGGGTCGCCTCGGACGTCTCGGTCATCGCCGAATCCTCTCCGCGCGCTTGCCGAATGCGTTGTTGACCAATACGGCCGCGAGCAGCAGCACGCCCAGGAACAACATGAACCAGTCGTCGTTCCAGCGCGCGAATACGATGCCTTGCCTGGCCATTCCGAAGATGAGCGCACCGAGGGCCGCACCGATCACCGACCCGAATCCGCCGGTCAGCAGGCAGCCGCCCACCACGGCCGCGATGATGAACTGCAGTTCCAGCCCGACGCCCTGATTCGCCTGCACGCTGCCGAACCGCAGAATGCCGCACGAGCCGACCACCCACCCGGCGAATCCGGTCCCCATGAACAGCAGGATCTTGGTCCGCACCGCGGGCACGCCGACCGCGCGGGCGCTGGGCAGCGACCCGCCCACCGCGAACGTCCAATTGCCGAATCGCGTGCGCAGCAACAGGATCGAGCCCAGGACGGTCAGCAGGATCCACCACACCACCGACGCCTGGATGCGGGTGCCGCCCAGATCGATCGTGGAGGCGAAAACCGCGCCGGCCGAGGAGTATCCCGCCGCGCCGCGAATCCCGGCGACCTGCACGGTATCGGTGACCAGCCGGGTCACACCGAGATTCAGGCCCTGCAACGCGAGGAACGTACCGAGCGTCACGATGAAGCTCGGCAGCCCCGTGCGCATCACTACCCATCCGTTGAACGCGCCCACGGCCAGCGCGAACAGCAGCGAGGCCAGCAGCGCGAACCACACGTTCCAACCCGCGTGCACCGCCAGCAGCGCGGTGACCAGGGAGGTCGAGGCCGTCATCACGCCCGCCGACAGATCGAACTCCCCGCCGATCATCAACAGCGCCACCGCGACCGCCATGATGCCCAGCGTCGAGGAGTCGTCGAGCCAGTTCGCGATGCCCAGCGGGCTCAGGAATCTGTCGGTGATCACGCTGAAGAAGACGAACACCAGCAGCGCGCCGAGCAGCGCCCCGATCTCGGGCCGCACGATCGCCCGTTGCAGCAGCGTGGGGCCCGAGACCGCTTCCGGCGCAGCACCCTGCGCGGCGGCCGATTCCGAAGACGTTGCGGCGGTACTCAATTCATCGCCTCTCAGCGGGTGCCCTGCGACACCAACGCCGCGATCGCGTCGACATTGTCCTTGTCCACGAACGCCGGACCGGTCTGCACCGGCGCGCCGCCGCCGACGGTATTGCGATTCGACTTGTACAGCTGCAACATCACGATCGGCAGATAGCCCTGCTCGTATTGCTGCTGATCGATGGCGAACAGCAGTTTGCCGGATTTGATGGCGTCGACGACCTCGCTGTTCAGATCGAACGTCGCGACCTGCGCGGCCGATCCCGATTCCCCGACCGCGGCCACCGCGCGCGCTGCCACCTGCGAATTGAGCGTCAGCACAGCGTCGATGGAGTGGTCGGCGTCCAGGGCGCCCTTGATCCGGGACTGTGCGTCGGTCGGGTTGTTGATGTCGACCTGCAGCGTGCTCGCGCTGCCGCCGAACCCCTTGGTCGCACCGTCGCACCGCTGATTGTCGCCGATATTGCCGGCCTCGTGAATCACGCAGAGCAGCTTGTGTTTTCCGGCCGCGGCCAGACGCTTGCCCGCGCCCTCACCCGCGGACTCCTCGCTCTGCCCGACGTGCCCGATCGCCCCGACGCCAACGCTCTGCGCCTCGCCGGAGTTGATGGTGACCACGGGAATGCCCGCGGCGACGGCCTTCTGGATCGAGGGGCGCAGCGCGTCCGGATTGGCCATGGAGACCACGAGGCCGCCGACCCCCTGGGCCACGGCGTTGTCGATGAGTTTGGCCTGCTGGGTCGGATCGCCGGAGGACTGATAGTCGACCTTGACCCCGAGCTGCTTACCCGCGGCATCCGCCCCGTTCTTGACCACGTTCCAGAACGCGTCGCCCGCGCTGCCGTGCGTGACCACGGAGACCGACGTCAACGCGCCTGCCGCACTGGGGGCCTGGGGCGTGGTGGTGTTCTCGGCGGCGGGCCCGCTGCACGCGGCCAGCACCGCGGCGGTGGCGAACCACGGCAGCACACGCCGCCACCGCGATCGGACGGTGCGGGCCGGGGCGGACTTCGTTGTCATCATCTCTCCTATCAGCGCGGAACGGCGAGGGTCGGCGGAGTCACGCTCCGCTGCCTCCGGCTCCGATCCGCTCATTCCTGGGTTCCGGCGGAAACCAGTGCGGCGCCGATATGTTCGAGTCGGCGCAGACTCCGTTCGGTATCCCGGCTCGGCCCGGCGGCGGTGTCGCCCGCCGCCAGCGCCGTATCCTGTTCGAGCACATACCAACCGCGGTAACCGCCCGCGTGCGCGCACCGGATCAGGGCCTCGATGTCCACATCCCCCTCGCCCAGCGGCACGAACAGTCCCTGTCGCACGGCCACGCTGTATTCCGTTGCGCCGCTGCGAATTCGGTCCGCGAGATCGGCACGCACATCCTTGAGGTGGATATGCCCGATCCGATCGGCGTGCCGACGGGCCAGCGCCACCGGATCGACGCCGCCGATCAGCAGATGCCCGGTGTCCAAGCACAATTGGAGATCCGAGTCGGCGAGCAGCCGTTCGACCTCCGCGGCGGTCTGCACGAGCGTGCCCACATGCGGGTGCAGAACGGTTCGCAGACCGTAGCCGGCGGCGATATCGCGGATTTCGGCGGCGGTGCGGAGCAGGGTTCGCCACTGGTGATCATCGAGTTGCGGACGGGTGTCGTATCCCTCGTCCCCGGTCGCCGCCGCGAGTACCAGCACCTCGGCCCCCGACGCGGCGAACAGCTCCGCGCTCTCGCGGGCTCTGGCACGCGCAACTGCCGGATCGCGATGCAAGGCGAGGGCGAGAAATCCACCGATCGCCGCGATACCCAAGGGAGCCAGCAGTTCCCGCAGCCGATCGGGCTCGCGCGGCAGATATCCCGGCGGCCCGAATTCGGTGGCGGTGAGCCCGAGTGCGGTCATTTCCGACAGCACGGTCGAGGCGGGCAGCACCTGCCCCCAGCCGGGCACCTCGCACACGCCCCACGAGATCGGCGCGGCGGCGATCCGCAGCGGACGCATCGGTTCGGTCATCAGAACTGCTCCGGCCTGTCGGTGCACGGTACGCTCGGCGTCATTGGAGCGCTCCAACAATGTAACCTGTGTCACGGTAGTGTCAAGAGGGCCCAGCATCGCATTTACAGGTCTTCTACCACGGAGAATATGCCGCATCCAGGCGAATCCGGGAAAATCACGATGGTGTGAATGTCCGGTTGGAGCGCTCTATTGCTCGGCTCGGCGGCGCGCGGTACCGTCGGCGCACAGGTTCCGCCGACCGTCCGGGAGAGGGCACGATGCAGCGACCGACGATGCA
>CBJNFW010000147.1:0-20689 GCA_966435935.1 uncultured Nocardia sp. | reverse complement strand
CCTTCTCCTCTTGCGACGCCTCCGCGCGGTCAGCCATGCGCACATTATCGTCGCGCAGAACCCGGGCGCCACCGCAAGCAGCCGCATTCCAACGAGATGATGTACAAGCTGCGCCGCGGAGACGACAGGGACAGGGACAGCCGGCAGGAGCAACGCACTGCCGAACCACGGTCGGGCTGTCAGGATTGTTCGCGTGGACATCGATACGCACAAGCCACATACCGCGCGCATGTACGACTGGTACCTCGGCGGCAAGGACAACTACGAGATCGACCGCGAACACGCCGCGCGAGTAGAGACGGTGTTCCCCTCGGTCGGCGTCGCGGCCCGCGTCAACCGTGCGTTCATGCACCGCGCCACCCGCTGGCTCGCCGGACAAGGCATACGCCAGTTCCTCGACATCGGCACCGGAATCCCCACCGAACCGAACCTGCACCAAATCGCCCAAGCCGAAGCACCCGAGTCCCGGGTGGTCTACGTCGACAACGACCCCACCGTGCTCGCCCACGCCCGCGCCCTGCTCACCAGCAGCCCACAAGGCCGCACCGCGTACGTCGACGCCGACGCCACCACACCCCGCGCGATCCTGGACGCCCCGGACCTACGCGGAACGCTCGACCTCACCCAACCGGTGGCGGTAAGCCTGATCGCGTTGCTGCACTTCATCCCCGACGACAAACAGCCACACGACATCCTCACCACGCTGATGGACGCGGTCCCCTCGGGCAGCTACCTCGTACTCACCACCGCGACAACCGATTTCGACCCGAACACCTTCGCCAAGATTCAGCAGATCTACGCCGAAGGCGGCATCCCCGCACAATTCCGCACCCGCGACGAATTCGCCGAGTTCTTCACCGGATTGGCACTGGTGGACCCGAACGTGGAAGTCCCCCACCGATGGCGACCGGACCAGTCGCCGAACGTGGAAGGCGACGACCTGGATACGCGTGTGTCGTTCTACGCCGCAGTAGCGCGCAAACCCTAGTCCGCGGGCGCAGCCCTGTTCGGTGACGACACCCAGCAACCGGTCACCTAGTCCCGCCGGTCCGTTGGGACACTCCAGGGACACTGGGCGTTCCACGCTCGATGGCGTGGCTTTCGCCGCATGATCAAAATAGCCTCTGACCTGGCGATCAAAGAGTGGGCGCAGAGGGGTTCGAACCCCCGACCGCTGGTGTGTAAGACCAGAGCTCTACCACTGAGCTATACGCCCGGTACTCCGCCTCGCGGAGCGGAGTGGGTGGCCTCCGCCAGGAGGCGCGGGTTACGAATCTAACGCAGTGAGGGCTTTCTCCCAAGCTGCCTGGTCACGGGGTTCGCCGGGGCCGTTCATTTCGGCGAAGCGGATGATGCCCGACTTGTCGACCACGAAGGTGCCGCGGTTGGCGAAGCCGGTTTTGTCGTTGAAGACGCCGTAGGTCTGGGCTACGGCGCCGTGCGGCCAGAAGTCGGACAGGAGCGGGAAGGTGTAGCCCTGTTCGGCGGCCCAGATCTTGTGCGTGGGCGGCGGGCCGACCGAGACCGCGAGAATCTCGGCGTTGTCGTTCTGGAATTTGGGCAACTCGTCGCGCACCTTGCACAGCTCGCCCTGGCAGACGCCGGTGAAGGCGAGCGGGTAGAACACGATCAGAACGTTCTTGTCACCGCGATAATCGGACAGGCTGACGTCCTGGTTGTTCTGGTCCTTCAGCGTGAAATCCGGTGCGGCCGTACCTACTTCGAGTGGCATGCGCGAATCCTCCTGTCTGTGATGCGTGCCGCGCCGGCACTGCGCGACACGGGCTCGGCTACTGACCGCGGTGAGCGTCGGATCCCACACTCGCCGGACCGCCCCGATCCGGTGCGGCTACACGAGAGGACGACACACGCCCCGGTGAACCCTGCCGCGCCGCGACTCAGCGCTGCTTGGAGGGCGTCTTCGGCTGGGTCAGCTTGATACCCGTCCAACCGCCCAGACTGACCGGTGTGGTGGAGGTCAGCCCCGCGGGGGTCGCCGACTCGGCGATCTCGCTGGGGTCCACATGCCCCTGCTCCCCGGTCTTGGGGCACAGCACCCAGACGAATCCGTCGTCGGCCAGCGGGCCGATCGCATCCATCAGCTCGTCGACCAGGTCTCCATCCCCGTCACGCCACCACAGCAGGACGACATCGACCACCTCGTCGGTGTCGTCGTCCAGCATCTCGGAGCCACTCTCCTCCTCGATGGCTGCCCGCAGCTCGTCGTCGGTGTCCTCGTCCCAGCCCAGTTCCTGAACAACAAGCCCGGGGGAAATCCCGAGCTTCTGAGCATAGTTGTGCGCGTCCGCCGCGGCGACCACGGTGGTGTCCTCCTCAACTCCAGACAATAGTTAGTTGCAAGCGAACATGGTCCAGCGCCACAACGCAAGCCGATCCGACCAAAAACTCGGCGAAATGTCGCGGGACCGTTCGGTGAACACGTCCGGGATCAGCACTTCCCCGTGTCTGGAATCAGGGGCAGCCAATCCCGTGTCGATCAGCCGGCCAACCGCGCCTCCCTACCGCGCCGAACAGGCGTCGCGCGCCACGTTGAGAGCATCGTTCACCCGCTTGCTGGCGTCGTTGAGCGCGCCGACGGGCGCGGTGTAGGTCATCTTCCGCGTCTCCGCGGCCAACCCGCGAGCCGCCGTCACGTACGCGGTGAACTTCTGCGCCAGATCGGTCGGCAGAGCGTCACCGGAGGCGTTCACCCGGCCTTCGACCGTCTTCGCGGCGTCCTCGAGGGTCTGCGCCGAGGTGTCGCGCTTGGCGTCCTGATCGGGCGCGTTCGCGTCGTGCGCGTCGACGAACTCGTTGTACTTGGTGACCGCGACACTGGTCGTGCCCCGGAACGGCGTGCAGTTGTCGCTGATCGCCTTCGCCTGCGCTGCCGCCTTCTGCGAGGAGGTGGCAGCCGCGGAGGACGAGGCCATCTCCGTCCGGTACGCCGAGGCCTCCACCTCGTTCGCGGTAGCGGTACCGTGGATGGAGCTGGAGCAGCCGGCCACCACCAACCCCGTGCCGACCGCCACGGTCGCGCACATCAGTCCGAACCCGCGTGGGTTCAGCAGCTTCATCGTCCTCCCCGCTTCTCGACATCGACTGTGTCCAAGGGCACTCAATGGATGCAAATGTTGCCTCGTGCACGGTACTGGATTTCCGGCTGACATGATGACCTGGGACGCATCATCGGCAAGGATGTGAGGTGCGCCCCATCCGTTCGCGGCGGATAGCCCGCTTACCAGCGCAAGCTACCCGGGGATCTCGATAACAACAGAGCCATCAGCCTGTCCACCCCTGTACGAGGAGCATGGATTTTGACCGACCTGCTGCACCCGATGTCTTCGTCCGGTCCCACTGCCGACGGCCACGGCGACGCCGAACAGGCGCCCGACCGGCCCGCCGGGGCGCGCGTGCGAGTGATCCGCGAGGGGGTGGCGTCGTACCTACCGGACATCGACCCGGACGAAACCAGTGAATGGCTCGAATCCTTCGACGAGATGCTCGATCGCGAAGGACCGGGACGTGCCCGCTACCTGATGCTGCGCCTGCTCGAGCGCGCCGGTGAGCGGCACGTCACCATCCCCGCCCTGACCTCCACCGACTACGTCAACACCATCCCCACCGAGAACGAGCCCTGGTTTCCCGGCGACGAGGAGGTCGAGCGCCGCTACCGCGCCTGGATCCGCTGGAACGCCGCGGTCATGGTGCACCGCGCCCAGCGTCCGGGAATCGGTGTGGGCGGCCACATTTCGACCTACGCGTCCTCCGCGGCGCTGTACGAGGTCGGCTTCAACCACTTCTTCCGGGGCAAGGATCATCCCAGCGGCGGCGACCAGGTGTTCATGCAGGGGCACGCCTCCCCCGGCATGTACGCGCGGGCATTCCTCGAGGGCCGGCTGACCACCGATCAGCTGGACGGATTCCGCCAGGAGTACAGCCACGGCGGTCCGGGGCACGGCCTGTCCTCGTACCCGCATCCGCGGCTGATGCCGGACTTCTGGGAATTCCCCACGGTATCCATGGGTTTGGGCCCGATGAACGCCATCTACCAGGCGCGGTTCAACCACTATCTGCACGACCGCGGCATCAAGGACACCTCGGACCAGCACGTCTGGGCGTTCCTGGGCGACGGCGAGATGGACGAGCCGGAGTCGCGCGGCCTGATCCAGGTCGCCGCGAACGAGGGCCTGGACAACCTCACCTTCGTCATCAACTGCAACCTGCAGCGCCTGGACGGCCCGGTGCGCGGTAACGGCAAGATCATCCAGGAGCTGGAGTCGTTCTTCCGCGGCGCCGGCTGGAACGTCATCAAGGTCATCTGGGGCCGGGAGTGGGACGCGCTGCTGGGCGCGGACCGCGACGGCGCGCTGGTGAATCTGATGAACTCCACCCCCGACGGCGACTACCAGACCTACAAAGCCAACGACGGCGCGTACGTGCGCGAGCACTTCTTCGGCCGCGACCCGCGCACCAAGGAATTGGTGAAAGGGTTGACCGATCAGGAGATCTGGAACCTCAAGCGCGGCGGCCACGACTACCGCAAGATCTACGCGGCGTACGCGGCGGCGCTGGCGCACCAGGGCAAGCCGACGGTGATCCTGGCCAAGACCATCAAGGGTTACGGCCTGGGCAAGCACTTCGAGGCGCGCAACGCCACCCACCAGATGAAGAAGATGACGCTGGACGACCTCAAGGCGTTCCGCGACGTGCAGCGCATCCCGATCACCGACGCCCAGCTCGAAGAGAACCCCTACCTGCCGCCGTACTACCACCCCGGCATGGAGTCCCCGGAAATCCAGTACCTGCTGGGCCGCCGCAAGGCGCTCGGCGGTTACCTGCCCGAACGACGCAGTGCGGCAAAGCCGCTGCAACTTCCCGGTGACGAGCCGTACCGCGGCGTGCGCAAGGGTTCGGGCAAGCAGAACGTCGCCACCACGATGGCGTTCGTGCGCCTGATGAAGGAGCTGTTGCGGGACAAGGAGATCGGCAAGCGGATCGTGCCGATCATCCCCGACGAGGCCCGCACCTTCGGGATGGACTCGTGGTTCCCTTCGTTGAAGATCTACAACCGCAACGGCCAGTTGTACACGTCGGTCGACGCGGAATTGATGCTCGCCTACAAGGAGAGCAACGTCGGGCAGATCCTGCACGAGGGCATCAACGAGGCCGGGTCGACCGCGTCGTTCACCGCGGTGGGCACTTCCTACGCCACCCACGGCGAGCCGATGATCCCGCTCTACATCTTCTACTCGATGTTCGGCTTCCAGCGCACCGGCGACGGCCTGTGGGCCGCGGCGGATCAGCTCGCCCGCGGCTTCGTGCTCGGAGCTACCGCCGGGCGAACCACGCTGACCGGTGAAGGCCTGCAGCACAACGACGGTCACTCGCTGCTGCTCGCCTCGACCAACCCGGCGGCCGTGGCCTACGACCCGGCGTTCGCGTTCGAGATCGCGCACATCGTGCGCGACGGCATGCGCCGGATGTACGGCGGCGGCGCCACCGCGCCCGATCCGGCCGCGGTGCCGGGCACGCATCCGCACATGCGCGAGGATGTCTTCGGCGGGGAGAACGTCTTCTACTACATCACCCTGTACAACGAGCCGTACCCCCAGCCGGCCGAGCCGGACGGCATCGATATCGACGGATTGCTCAAGGGTCTCTACCTGTACAAGCGCGGCGGCGAGGGTTCGGTGCGCGCGCAGATCCTGGTCTCGGGCGTGACGGTGCCCGACGGCCTGCGCGCGCAGGAACTGCTGGCCGAATGGGGTGTGCAGGCCGATGTGTGGTCGGTGACCTCGTGGAGTGAGCTGCGCCGCGAGGCGCTCGCCAAAGAGATTGCCGCACTGCGCAATCCGGGGACCGAGGCGGAAGTGCCCTACATCACCCGGGCGTTGTCGCAGGCGCAGGGACCGTTCATCGCCGCCTCGGACTGGATGCGCGCGGTGCAGGACCAGATCCGCAAGTGGGTTCCGGGTGACTACACCACCCTCGGCACGGACGGTTTCGGATTCTCCGACACCCGTCCGGCGGCACGCCGGGTGTTCAACGTCGATGCCCAGTCCATCGCCGTCGCCGCACTGGCCGCGCTGGCCCGCACGGGTGCGATCGACGCGTCGAAGGTGACCGAGGCCGCGGCCCGCTACCGCATCGACGACGTAGACTCCGCCGAGCAGTCCACAACCAGCGAGGACTGATCTTCCGGCCGCCGCTCCTCCTCCGAGCCCCCGCACGAAGGGTGAAATGACCCCCAACCTGACCACCTCCGGCGTACTCGGCAGCAACGAGGCTCGGTACGCCGGAGCAGTCAGCCCGACAGCACAGGTACCGACACGACTCGCCGTCGTGCACACGAAGCGTGCGAGCACCCGCACTCCGGCGACCACGCACGCGCCCAACGGCCGGACACCCCGGTGCTCCGGAACTGTCGGGCAGCACACGTCGACACGACAGTTCACGACACAGCTCGCCCGCAGCCACACGAAGGCACCGGTCGCTCGCCTCCGGACCTCCTCCCACGTGCCCAGCGGCGAAGCGTCTCCGGACGCCGGAACTGTCACGCAAAACCCGGTGACCCCAAAGGTTTTCGGCGCGGCTCGTCGTGGCGCGCTCGAAGCGCATGGGCGAAGCCCGAGTCTCGGGCGTGCAACCACGAGCCCGTGGGCGCCGAAAACCCGCCGCAGCGAAGCGGAGGCAGAAATTGCAGTAAACCTGCCGGAGCGGAGCGGAGGCAAGAAATCCAGTGGAGCGTAAACCGCCGAGGCCGCGCCGGGTTTCCGAGTCCGGTACCTCCACCTCGCACGAGGTGTACCTGCCGACGGGGGCGCTGTCACCCAACCGGCAGACCCGCGATCCGCTGCCGGACACGCTGCTCAAGCGCGTCAAGCAGTTCTCCGGACGCTTGTCCACCGAGGCGGTCGCCTCGATGGAGGATCGGCTGCCGTTCTTCGGCAGCCTGGATGCCGCTCAGCGCGCGGGCGTGCAGATGCTCGTGCAGACCGCGGTGGTGAACTTCCTGGAGTGGCTGCAGGACCCCGAGAGCGATATCCGCTTCAGCCTGGACGCCTTCCAGGTCATCCCGCAGGATCTGGCGCGCCGGCTGACGCTGCGCCAGACCGTGGACATGGTCCGGGTGGCCATGGACTTCTTCGAACAGTGGCTGCCCGCCCTCGCCCGCAACGACCGGCAGCTGGTCGCGCTGACCGAAGCGGTGCTGCGCTACGGACGGGAACTGGGTTTCGCCGCGGCATCGGTGTACGCCAGCGCCGCCGAATCCCGCGGCGCCTGGGACACCCGGCTCGAGGCACTGGTCGTGGACGCGGTGGTGCGCGGGGATACCGGGCCCGAAATGCTCTCCCGCGCGGCCACACTCAACTGGGACGCCACCGCCCCGGCGACGGTCCTGGTCGGCACGCCCCCGAAAGATCAGGTGGCCGTGGTGAGTTCGGTACACACCACCGCGGCCCGGCACGGTCGCGCGGCCCTTGCCGTCGTGCAGGGCTCACGGCTGGTGATGGTGGTCAGCGGCCATCTCGGCGACACCTCCTACCCCTCCCCCTTCCTGACCGATCTACTCGCAGAGGCGTTTTCCGAGGGCCCGGTGGTGATCGGCCCGACGACTCGGACGCTGTCCGCGGCGCATGCCAGCGCGGTCGAGGCGATGGCCGGAATGGAGGCCGTGGTCGGCTGGCGGGGCGCCCCGCGGCCGGTGCACGCCTCGGAATTACTGCCCGAACGAGCCCTGCTCGGAGATCGCGCTGCGGTCGAGGCTCTGAACGAGTATCTTGTGCTACCGTTGGCCGCCGCCGGGTCGGCTCTGTCGGACACCCTCGACGCCTACCTGGATTGCGGTGGAGCCGTCGAGACCTGCGCCCGCCAGCTGTACGTTCATCCAAATACGGTCCGTTATCGCCTCAAGCGCATCGGCGAGGTCACGGGCCGGGATCCGATGAATCCGCGCGACGCGTACGTGCTCCGGATCGCCGCGACCATAGGTCGTCTGACACGAACTCGTAACGAATCGCCTACTTCTGCCCCAGAGGACCCTTTCGACGCAGTTCATCACGAGCGGCTGTAACGCCGTACACGAGATCCTCGATGCCGGTGGCCGACTAGCCGTTTTGTGGAGTCCACACAAAAGCAGTCCGCAAACATCATTCGCGTCGACATCTCCACAACACCCCGAAACGGTGTTGGCTAGAGAAGTGATCGCGTTGTTCGCCCCAGGACAGGGCTCTCAGACACCAGGAATGCTCGCGCCTTGGCTCGACCTCCCCGGCGCGCGTGACCATCTCGAACTCTGGTCCAAGGCCGCAGGTCTGGACCTCGTGCGGCTGGGCACGACCGCAACGGCGGAGGAGATCACCGATACGGCGGTCACCCAGCCACTGGTGGTCGCGGCCGCGCTGCTCGCCTACGCGGAGATACCGCAGAATGTGCTTCCGCCCGCTACGATCGTCGCCGGACACTCGGTCGGCGAGCTCGCCGCCGCCGCCGTCGCCGGCGTCATCTCCTCCGATGACGCGGTGATGCTCGCCGCGATCCGCGGTGCGGAGATGGCCAAGGCGTGCGCGCTGGAGCCGACCGGCATGTCCGCCGTACTCGGTGGCGACGAGGCCACCGTGCTCGCCCGGCTCGCGGAATTGGATCTCGTTCCGGCCAACCGCAACGCGGTGGGTCAGATCGTGGCCGCGGGCCGGCTCGATGCGCTTGCCGAATTGGCGGCGAACCCGCCGGAGAAGGCACGCGTGCGTGCACTGCCCGTCGCCGGGGCGTTCCACACCGCGTTCATGGCTCCCGCCCAGGACGCTGTCGCGAATGCCATCGCACAGATTTCCCCCGGCGAACCGACCCGGACCCTGCTGTCGAATTTCGACGGCAAGCCGGTCAGCTCGGGTAAGGACGCCATCGAAAAGCTCGCGGCACAGGTGACCCGGCCCGTCCGGTGGGACCTGTGCACCGAAACCGTTCGCGCGGCAGGGGTTTCCGGCGTGGCTGAATTGCCCCCGGCGGGAACCCTGGTCGGCATAGCCAAACGGGAGCTCAAGAGCACCCCGAACCTGGCGCTGAAGACCCCCGAGAACATCCCCGCGTTGTCCGACCTGTCGGCAACCGGCTAGCTTTTCTGCGGCTTGCAGTGATGCAACCGCAACCGAGTGGATCGAAACATCGGCCCGCCCGGTTCCGAAAAAGTGAACAGACCCCACCGAAGAGAAGAACAAGAAGGGAGCCACGCAGTGGCCGCTCTGACCCAGGAACAGATCGTCGAAGAGCTCGGCAAGATCATCGAAGAGGTGACCGGTATCGAGCCCTCCGAGGTGACCATCGAGAAGTCCTTCGTCGACGACCTGGACATCGACTCGCTGTCGATGGTCGAGATCGCCGTGCAGACGGAGGACAAGTACGGCGTCAAGATCCCCGATGAGGATCTGGCCAGCCTGAAGACGGTCGGCGACGCCGTGGCGTACATCCAGAAGCTCGAGGCGGAGAACTCCGAGGCCGCTGCCGAGCTCAAGGCCAAGTTCGGCGCGGACTCCGAGTAGGACCGATACCGTGACCACTCCTTCCACTTTGAACGGGAACTTCCCCAACGTCGTCGTAACAAGCCTGGCGGCGACCACGTCGATCGCGGGTGACGTCGATGCGACGTGGAAGGGACTCCTCAACGGCGAGAGCGGCATCGACGTTCTCGAGGATTCCTTCGTCGAGGAATACGACCTTCCGGTCCGCATCGGCGGTCATCTGAAGGTTCGGCCGGAGACCCTGCTCAGCCGGGTCGAGTGCCGTCGCATGGCGTACGTCGAGCAGCTCGCGACCGTCCTCGGTCGCGAGGTGTGGAAGAACGCCGGAACTCCGGAGGTCGATCCGGAGCGCCTGGGCGTCGCCATCGGCACCGGACTCGGTGGCGGCGACGCACTGATCGATTCCGTCGACAAGCTCAAGAACGGTGGCTATCGCAAGATTTCGCCGCTGGCGGTGCAGATGGTCATGCCCAACGGGCCGTCCGCCGTCGTGGGCCTGGAGTTGAAGGCCAGGGCGGGAGTGGTCACTCCGGTCTCGGCGTGCTCATCGGGTTCTGAGGCCATCGCGAACGCGTGGCGGATGATCGTCATGGGCGACGCCGACATGGTTGTCACCGGTGGCGTCGAGGGTTACATCGACGCCGTGCCGATCGCGGCATTCTCCATGATGCGCGCGATGAGCACCCGCAACGACAACCCGAAGGCGGCCTCGCGTCCGTTCGACTCGGCGCGCGACGGTTTCGTCTTCGGTGAAGCCGGTGCGCTCATGGTCATCGAGACCGAGGAGCACGCCAAGGCGCGTGGAGCAACGATCCACGCGCGGCTGATGGGCGCCGGCATCACGTCCGACGGTTTCCATCTGGTCGCCCCCGCCCCGGACGGGCAGGGCGCGGCACGCGCGATGACCCGGGCGATGCAGACCGCTGGTCTGACCAAGAAGGACATCACCCACGTCAACGCGCACGCGACCGCGACGCCGATCGGTGACACCGCCGAGGCGAACGCGATCAACCTGGCCGTGGGCAGCCATGCCTCGGTCTACGCGCCCAAGTCCGCCCTGGGCCACTCGATCGGCGCGGTCGGCGCCCTCGAGTCGGTACTCACCGTGCTCAGCATTCGCGACGGCATCGTGCCGCCGACGCTGAACCTGGACAACCAGGATCCGGAGATCGATCTCGATGTCGTGCACGGCGAGGCTCGCCGCCAGGACATCGAGTACGCGATCAACAACTCGTTCGGCTTCGGCGGCCACAACGTGGCGCTGGCTTTCGGCCGGTACTGAGTTTCGCCGGTCAACTCCAGAACGATTCCCCCGCGCGGCCCTTCGGCTCGGTCGACCCCACCGAAGGGCCGCGCGTGGTTTTTCTCCGCAACAGCCGATCAGCTCCACTCGCAGCCGCGTCAGCGACTCACCATCATCTCGAGGAGAGAACGCGATGACCATCATGGCTCCCGCACATGCGGATGCCGCCACCGATCCCCGGGATCCGCTGGGCCGGTTGCAGCGATTCTTCGACCCCGGCACGGTGCTGCCGCTGCACCCCCGGGACAAGTCCGGCGTACTGGCCGCCATCGGCGAGGTCGACGGCGTGCGCACGGTCGCCTACTGCTCGGACGCCACGGTCATGGGCGGCGCGATGGGCATCGAGGGATGTAAGCACATCGTCGACGCGATCGACACCGCCATCGAGTCCCGGCTGCCCGTCGTGGGCATCTGGCATTCCGGCGGCGCCCGGCTGGCCGAGGGCGTGGAGGCCCTGCACGCGGTCGGCCTGGTCTTCGAGGCCATGGTCCGCGCCTCCGGCCTGGTCCCCCAGATTTCGGTGGTGCTCGGCTTCGCGGCCGGTGGCGCCGCCTACGGTCCCGCGCTGACCGACGTGGTCATCATGGCCCCCGAGGGCCGGGTCTTCGTGACCGGTCCGGACGTCGTGCGCAGCGTGACCGGTGAGAACGTCGACATGGCAACGCTCGGCGGCCCGGACACGCACTACAAGAAGTCTGGTGTGTGCCACATCGTCGCCACCGACGAATCCGATGCCATGCACCGCGGCCGCCGGCTGGTCTCGATGTTCGCCGAGCAGGGCACGTTCGACATGGTCGCCGCCGAACACGGCGATGTCGACCTGAAGGCGATGATGCCCGAATCGGCCAAGCGCGCCTACGACGTCAAGCCGATCGTGCACGAGCTGCTGGACAACATCAACGGCGAGTCGACGTTCGAGGAGTTCCAGGGCGGTTATGCCCGCAGCATGGTCACCGGCCTGGGCCGTCTGGCCGGGCGCACGGTCGGCGTGCTGGCCAACAACCCGCTGCGCCTGGGCGGCTGCCTGGATTCGCAGAGCGCGGAGAAGGCGGCGCGTTTCGTGCGCCTGTGCAACTCGTTCGGCATCCCGCTCGTCGTGATCACCGACGTGCCCGGCTATCTGCCCGGTGTCGGCATGGAGTGGGAGGGCGTGGTGCGCCGCGGCGCGAAGCTGCTGCACGCCTTCGCCGAGGCTCGCGTTCCGCGGGTGACACTCGTGACCCGGAAGATCTACGGCGGCGCGTACATCGCGATGAACGCGCGCTCGCTCGGCGCGACCGCGGTATTCGCCTGGCCGGGTTCGGAAGTCGCGGTCATGGGCGCCAAGGCCGCCGTCGGCATCCTGCACAAGAAGGCCATCGCCGCCGCGCCCGAACCCGAGCGCGAGGCGCTGATCGAGCGGCTGACCGTCGAGCACGAGCAGATCGCCGGCGGCCTGGGCCGGGCGATGTCGATCGGGGTGGTCGACGAGGTCATCGATCCGGCCAAGACCCGCTCCACCATCGCCGCCGCCCTGGCCGCCGCGCCCGCCCGGCCGAGTCATCTCAAGAACATCCCGCTGTAGCCCGCGAAACTCATTCCACCGCATTGGTTCACAGGTGATCCGCGGCGGTCGCCATGCCCGCTCGGCTGAGTCACCGCGAGAACAGCCCGCCGCAGTCCACGAGACACCCTCCGCCACAACGCCTCCCAAGTGACCCTCGGCGGTCGGCATGCCCGCTCGACCGAGCAACCGCGAGAACAGCCCGCCGCAGTCCACGAGACACCCTCCGCCACAACGCCTCCCAAGTGGCCCTCGGCAGCCGGCATGCCCGCTCGACCGAACGACCGCGAGAACAGCCCGCCGCAGTCCACGAACACCCTCCGCCACAACGGTTTACAGGTGGTCCTCGGCGGCCGAGGGTCGTTCCGGTTCAGGGTTCGGTCGGATCGGGTTCGTCGGAGTATCCGGTGACGGTGAGTTCGACGAGCAGCAGCATCGGCGAGTCCGAGGTGGGGACCAGGGTGCCGACGGCGTCGACCACGGTCCAGCCGCCGCCGATGCGGCGCAGCCGGATTCCGGTCAGGCGACCGCTTGTCTCGTGCGCTCGGACGACTCGGCCGACCTCGGCGAGGATCCGGCGCACGTCGTCGGGGTGTGGGGTGTCGCGGTCGTCGACCACGCCCTTCCACTGGATGTCCGGCACCGGATCGGTGACCCAGCGGATCAACCGCACCTTTTCCACATCGGCGAGTACCAGGTGGGAGCGGCCCGGGCGCTGGCGTCCGAGTGCGGCGAAGGCCGCGGTGTCCACCGATGCCGGTTCGGGAGCGAGGAATTCGGTGACATCGTGCAACAGTCCGCGCCACCGCGCGAGATCGTTCTCCGCGCCGTTGCGCAGCGCCATATGATAGCGGCGCGGGACGCCGGCCACGCAGGCCGTGACATCGCCCGCCCAGCGCATCCGTTCGCGCGGGCCGAGCGTCTGCAGGATCAATTCCATCGAACCGTCACACCGCCGCACGTGCCGGAACGCCTCGGGAACCGTCCAGTGCGATCTCGACTCGGGCAAATCCCATCCGAAAGGGTTGTGCACCAGGTGAATCGATCGATGCTGTGACGAATAGTCGAAGGCGGCGACGATATACGGATCGGGAAGTTTCGAACCCACGGCCGCGCTGCGCACCTGCACCGCGTAGACACCGCCGTCGGGGCCGAATACCGGTGCGGCGCAAACCGTCTCATGCTCCCGCGGCTCGCCCGGACGACGGGACACTCGCATCTCGACGGTCTCACCGCGGCGCCACACCGGTTCGATCATGCGCCGCACCCCGGGCCGCAGCACCCGCGCCGCGGATCGCCAGCGCGTCGGGCGCTCGTCGACCGCGAGCACGGTCCAGTCCTCGGCGTCCCCCAGTGTTTCGATCAGTACCCGGCCGCTGTCCACTCCGCCCCTCCTCCTGGTGCCGGAGACCGACTCTGCCACATGCCCGGCCGGGCTCCCCGAGAGCCTCGGCCGTGCAGCGGAAGGTCAGCCGACGTCGCGGCGCAGCCAGGTGACCTCGGCGCCCTCACTGCCGCTGCGGAACGGTTCCAGGTCGTCGTCCCAGGCGGTGCCGAGCGCCCGATCCATCTCGGCGGCGATCTCGGCGGGGCCGTACCGGCCCCGATCGCGCGCCAGCCGCACGATCTCCCGCAGCCGCATCTCCCCGACCATCACATCGCCGTTCGCGCTCATCGCCCCGCACCACAGACCGAGCCCGGGAACGAAGCTGTACCGCTCGCCGTCGACGCCGTCACTGGGGTCCTCGGTGACCTCGAAACGCAGAACCGGCCAGGCCCGCAACGCGTTGGCAATCTTCGATCCGGTACCGACCGGACCGGCCCACTCGGTGGTTGCCCGCAGCTGTCCCGACGCGGCGGGTTGCGCGGTCCAGCGCAATTGCGCGGGCGACTTGAGGGCCGAGGAGAGCGTCCATTCGATGTGCGGGCACAGCGCGGCCGGCGACGCGTGGATATACACCACTCCAGACGTCGCGTCCGCGAACTGACTCGTTCCGCGCACCAGTACACCTCCAGCCTCGACCTGGAACGTCTTCCCCAACGATCGGTCGAGCTGGCGTTGCCCGAGTTTACTGGAGTGTCCGGAGTTACGTGTGTTACTTGGCTTACGTGTCGCTGTCCGCCGCGAACCGGGTGAGTACCGAGTCGCTCAGCGGCGGCCAGGCCGCGCGGGCCCAGTCGCCGAAATTCTCGTCGCTCAGCGCCACGCACGCCACCCCTGGCGCGGGATCCACCCACAGGAAGGTGCCGGATTGCCCGAAATGGCCGTAGGTGCGCGGTGAATTCGCACTTCCGGTCCAATGCGGAGTCTTGTGGTCGCGGATCTCGAATCCCAGACCCCAATCATTGGGGCGCTGCGAACCGTAGCCGGGCAGCACGCCATTGCATCCCGGAAATTGCACGGTGATGGCCTCACCGAGAGTTTCCGGGGAAAGCAAACTCGGACTGAGCAACTCGCCGGCAAAAAGCAGTAGATCGGCGACCGTCGACCGGGCGCCGTGTCCGGCGGGGCCGTCCAGAACCGAGGATTTCATTCCGAGCGGCTCGAAGACCGCCTCGTGCAGGTAATCCTCGAAGGCGATCCCGGTCTGGTCGGCCACGAAGCGCGCCAGCACCTCGAATCCGGAACTCGAGTAGATCCGCCGCGTCCCCGGCTCGGCCATGATCACGGTGGTGTCGAAGGCCAGCCCCGAGGTGTGCGCCAGCAGATGCCGCACCGTCGATCCCGGCGGCCCCGCGGGTTGGTCCAACTCGACCGCCCCCTCCTCCACCGCGACCAGAACCGCATAGGCGACAAGCGGTTTGGTCACCGAGGCCAAGGCGAACTCGCGATCGGCGTCCCCTTCGGCAGTCACCGCTCCCGCGGCCGTCGCCACCCCCGCGGCCGCGTGTCCGACCGGCCATTCCCGAATCTGCTCCAACGCTCGCACGCTAGTGAGCTTAGAACTCCCGCTCCGCCCGCCGCACCGCGACTCTCGCGCGCCCGCGCGGCTTCGCCCGCAAGGGCCCATCGAATCGGCGGAACCCGTTCCGGCGCTGGAACTTGCCGATCCGGCAAGCCGATGATCGCGGCGCGGAAGTCATCGAATCCTCACCCTGATGCGCCGCGTGCGGATTGCACTCCAGCGCAGGAACGGCGGTCACGCGCGAATGTCGTGGATGTGGTGGATCAGATCGTGCAGGAAGTAGGTGGCCATGGAGTCGACGGTGAAGTGGGAGCCGTTGCTGCGGCGGGCAGCTCGGGTGCGGTCCGATTCGGGGACCGAGGCGAAGGCCGTGGCGATGGTTTCGGCCGCTTCGGTCAGCTCGGCGGCGACGGTCGCGGGGGCCTGAGCGAGGTAGTCGTCGGCCTCGGCGGTGCGGTCCTGATTCCAGTTCGCGAAGACGGGCAATCCCTCGGCGACACCGACCTGGGCGTCGAACGCGGTGACCGCGGGCGGGGCGGCGGGGTTGCCGAGGGCGATGTCCAGGCGGTATCGGAACATCCGGCAGACGTCACGCACGTGGGCGGCGTATTCGATTGGGGCCCAAGTGTATTCGTTGGGCCGCACGGTGATGCCGGGACGTTCGAGGGCAGCGGCGAAACGGGCGGCGGCGGCGCGCGTCAGCCCAGGTACCGCGTCGTAAGCGGTGCCCGGGCCGTCGAATCCGCATTCGGCGCAGGGCCTGTCCAGTACCCAGGTCCAGTCCTTGTCTTCGGCAGCGATCGGCATGCGCAGTAATTTATCCTGGCTGCAAATGATCGGCCATAAATAAACCGCCAAAGCTCGTCGAGATACGGCCGCATCCGGCCAGACGCGACTCACTCCACCAGCTGATTCGCCTTCTCGAACAGTTCCAGGGTGATCGCGTGCAGGAAATCGCCGACCTGCTTGGGCGCCTTGCCCGCGAAGGCGCGGGCGTGCGTGCCCTCGAGCACGATGCCGAGTTTGAAGCAGGCCAGCACCGTGTACCAGGTGATATCGCTCAGGTCGCGGGCGGAGAACTTCCCGTAGTGCGCGATCATCTCCTCCGCTGTCGGCAGCCCGCCCAGTTGACCGAGCGTGCCGAACAACCCCGCACCGGCGGTACCGGGCTCGGGGCGGGTCGCGATCTGCCAGCCCAGATCCAGCAGCGGATCACCGATGGTGGACATCTCCCAGTCGACCAGCGCTGCCACCTGCGGGCCGTCGTAGCGGAACATGATGTTGGCCAGGTGGCAGTCGCCGTGCAGAATTCCGGGCTCCCAGTACGCGGGCCGGTTGCGCTCGAGCCAGTCGCCGACCCGGTCGACACCGCGAATCTCCGGGCCCGGATAACCCTCGTTGGCGCTGTAGGAGTCGAGTTCGCCGAGCCAGCGCGGCACCTGACGTTCCAGGAAGCCTTCCGGTTTGCCATAGCCCTCGAGGCCCAGCTCCAGGTAGTCCAGCGCACCGAGCCGGGCGATCGCCTCCACCGCCGACAGGCCCATCCACCTGCGGATCTCCGCGTCACCGGCGTGCAGTTCGGGCAGTTCGGTCTGCGGATTGAAACCGATGATCGGCTCCATCAGGTAGAACACCGCGCCCAGGACCGATTCGTCGGTGCACGCCGCGATCACCTCGGGCGCGCGCACCCCGGTGCCGGTGAGCGCGCCCAGCAGTCGCGCCTCCCGGCGGATCACGTCATTGCTCTTGGCGCGCAAGTGTTTCGGGCCGCGTCGCAGAACGTAGTCGCGACCCGCGCGAGTGAAGCGCAGCATGATGTTCTGGGTGCCGCCGCCGAGCGCGGTCACGTTCTCGAACGGACCGCCGGGCAGCCCCTGCTCTTCCATCCACTTTCCGACGACCGCGAAGTCGACGACAGCACGGTCCACATCGGCCGGTTGCACCACAGACATGTCCCACATTGTGCACCAGAGGCCGCGCAGAACTGAAGGCAGACGCCCTCAATACGCCGGCCGGGCCGCCGGACCGGGCGGACTACGGTGAAACCCATGCGCACGACCCACCCCGGGGTCCGACCGGGGCCCGCATCCGATGACACCACCCGATCGGCGACCGCCGATCCGGAGTCGCACCCCGAAGCCACGACCGCCTCTCCCGGCAAGACGATACCCACCGAGCATGGTGAGTCCCGGCGCGAATCGACGATCGAAGCCCCCGCACCTCCCCCGCCGGACTCCGCGCCCGGCCACAGCGCACGGACCGCGCACGAGTCCGATACACCCCCACGGACAGCAACCGAACGCCCGGTGACCAGCACTCTTGTTTCGAACCGAACGCCCGGCCACGGCACCCGGACTCCCCGCGAACCAGACGCACACGTGCACCCGGCCACCCTCGGGGAACCGCCGATCACGCTGACCGTGCTGTGCGAGCGAATCGATCGGGCGGTGGATTCCGAGGCCGCGTTCCTGGCGCTGTACCGGGACTCGGAGACCGCATTCTGGCTGGACAGCACACACGCCGAACCGGGACTGGACCGGTTCTCGTATCTGGGTGATGCGGGCGGCCCACTGGCCGAGACCGTGCGTTACCGGGTGGGTTCGGAGCGAGTCCACATCGACCGGAGGGCCGGCTCTACTACCGCGCCGGGTAGCGTATTCGACTACCTGGCAACCAGATTGCGGCGGATCGAGATCGAATTCCCGGATGTGCCCTTCGATTTCGTCGGCGGATACGTCGGCTATCTCGGCTACGAGATGAAGGCCGAGTGCGGCGCGGCCGCCCGGCATCGCGCGGACGCGCCCGACGCCCAGTGGATCTTCGCGGACCGGCTGATCGTGGTGGACCACGTCGCGGAACACACCTATCTCCTCGCCCTCGCCGACCCGGATCGCGTTGCGGCAGCCGCGCATTGGGTGTCCTCGACGCGAGCGACCGTTGCCGCGCTGCCGGACCGGTCCGCACCGCCCCGGCTCGACCTCGCGGCCGACGAGCGGGCCGTGGAATCCCGGCTCACCCGGGGCCGGCACCGCTATCTGGCCGATATCGCCGCGATCGACGCGCAACTGCGGGCGGGCGAGACGTACGAGGTCAATCTGACCGACAGCGCCTACCTCGACCAGGACTGCGACGGGTTGGCGGTGTATCGCGTACTGCGGCGGTCGAATCCGGCGCCGTACGCGGCGTTCCTGCGATTCGGCGACCTCCAGATCGCCTGCTCCTCGCCGGAGCGATTCCTCCGAGTGGATCGCGCCCGCAGGGTGGAGACCAAACCGATCAAGGGCACCGCGCCCCGCGGTGCGACACCCGAGCAGGACGAAACCCTGCGCCGCGCACTGGAATCCGATCCCAAGACCCGCGCGGAGAACCTGATGATCGTCGACCTGCTGCGCAACGATCTGGGCCGGGTCTGCGAACTGGGCAGCGTGCGCGTCGCGGCGCTCATGCGCACCGAGACCTACGCCACGATGCATCAGCTGGTGACCACCATCCGCGGTCGCCTGCGCCCGGACGTGGACGCGGTCACCTGCCTGCGCGCCTGCTTCCCGGGCGGCTCGATGACCGGCGCGCCCAAACTGCGGACCATGGACATCATCGACGACCTGGAAACCGAAGCGCGCGGCGTCTATTCGGGCACGATCGGCTTCCTGGGACTGGGCGGGACGGCCGATCTGAACATCGTCATCCGCACCGCGGTGCGGCACGGTGGGCGCTGGCGGATCGGCGCGGGCGGTGCGATCGTGCTGGATTCCGATCCGGAGCAGGAGTACCACGAGATGGTGCTCAAGGCGACCGCCGCACTGCGCGCGGTCAGCGCTGTCGCCCGCGACCCCGCCGGCGCGGATCGATCGGCTCCGACGGCGCGTTCTCACGTCCGGTGAGGCGTCCGATCATCGACACTCCCGGCAGCCGGGCCAGCCGGTTGAAGACCTCCTCACCCATCGACACCATCGCCTCGAGCCGCGGCAACAGCCGGTCGTAGGCGGCGAACGCCGGATCGGCCAGCGCGAGGGTCCGGTCGAGGCGATCGATGGTCCGGTTGAGCCGATCGATCGCCATCGAGAGGTTCTCGATCAGATCCGGCAACTGCGCGGCCAGTTGCACCGAGGCCGGCGGCAGCCGGACCGCGGTGTCGAACGCCTGCCCGGCGGTCACCTGCGCGGCGTCCAGGGCCTGTCCGGCAGCGCGCTGCGCCGCCTCCGCCGCGGCCTGGGCGGCGGCGATCAGATCACCCGCACCGGGCACGCGGGGGGTTCCGGGCTTGCGCGCGGACTCCTTCGGATCGCTCATGCCCCCATCGTGCCGCATCGGACGCCGCTCGCCCGCGCACGACAGACCCTGCGGTCTGTGTCGGTGTCGCCTGGCATAGTTCTGCGGACGATGACCTTCACCGAGAACGGCGCGACGCCGATACCGACTTCGCTGCTGAGCGTGGAACTTTCGTGGCGCTCGGCGCATGCGCTGGACGCGCACGCACTGCTGCTGGACGCCGACGGCCTGGTCCGCTCGCCGCGCGATGCGGTGTTCTTCAACGCGCCCCGGCATCCCTCCCAGGCGGTGACGCTCGACCAGCAGCCCGAACCGCGCACGGCGCGGCTCTCGGTGTCACTGCCCCGCACCGAAGAGACGGTGGCGCGCATCGTCGTGGGTGTTTCGTCGGCGGGCCCGCTGCACGAGCTGGCGGATCTGACGATCGCGGTTCGCGACGCCGCCGGACTGGTGGCTCGCCGCGACGTTCCGGCGCCGCGGTCGAGCGAGGTGACGGCGATCTCGCTCGCGGAGTTCGCGCGAGACGATGATTGCTGGTGCTTCCGCGATTTCGACCGCGAGCAAACCGAATTGACCCGGCTGTTCGAGGATTTCGGCCTTGCGGCAGCGGCGGCGGGCCGCGACCGAATCTCATTGCGCCGAAAAGGATCCGACGACGACCCCACCGAGACGCCAACGGCCGCACCGCCGCCTGACCCGCGCCCGGACTGGCATCCGCAGGGCGCCAGGTTGCGCTGGTGGGACGGCACGCGATGGTCCGATACGACCGTACCGCTCCCCCCGGCCGACGCCCGCATCTGCCCGCACTGCGGACGACGCCGCGGTTGGCGCGTACTGGGCGCGCCCGCCCCGTGCCGGTCCTGCGCCGGCGACATCGAGGAGTACCTGGACACCTGGCGGGCCCGCGCCTGGCGCGTCCTGACCGGGGACGGCCCGCGCGGCACGGCCTGGCAGGAACTGTGGACGGCACTGCGCTACCGGCGCATTCCCGAGGACACCGGACGCGCGGCGCTGCGCGGTCCCGGTATGGCCTATATCGAGCGGCTGGCCGCCTTCGCCGACGAGGAGATCACCGCGGCGGAGGTCGAGGAGTTCGACACCGCGCTGCGCGAACTGGGCCTGTCCGGCCCACAGGTGGAGGAATTGC
>CBJNFW010000146.1:0-20779 GCA_966435935.1 uncultured Nocardia sp. | reverse complement strand
CGGCACCCGCATCCGGAACTTCCGCCCCGGGAAGCTCGCATCCAGGACCGGCAGCGCAGCTCCCGGGCCCTCGATCCCGCACGGGCGGCACCGCGTCCGGAGCGACCCCGCATCGGCGATACGAGGTCCGGGCCGCTGGTTCCGGTTGCACGTTCCCGGTCCGGCCGCGCGACGGACACGGCGTCCGCCGACAGCATAGCGACCGGACGACAGCTCTCGGAGACGACGCCGACGCGGCGGATGTTCAGTCGGCCGGCTGGGATCCGCGCAGCCGCGACCCGTCCGGGAGATCGGCGAAGTACCGTTCGTTGTTCGGGAATTGCAGCCGCGGTTTACCGTCCACGGTCGTCAGGACGGGCTGGATCGGCTCGAACTCCGGTGTGGCGGCGAAGATTTCGGCGGTGGAGGAGAATTCGCCGATCGCGACCAACTGGGACCAGGTGGGCGGCAGCAGCACGTCGGCACCGGCCTTCCACCGTTCGAGGGCCTCAGCGGGAGTGCACCAGACGACGTGCTGCGCCTCGGACGTGGCCCCGTCGGCACGCTGCCCCTCCGGCAGGACCGCGACGAAGAACCGGGTGTCGTACCGCCGCGATTCCACGGTGGGGGTGATCCAGTTGGCCCAGGGCCGCAACAGATCCGCGCGCAGCACCAGATTCTCGCCGGCCAGGAACTGGCCCAGGGACAGCTCGCGACGCTCCAGGCGAGCACGCGCGTCGCTGTACACCGACGTATCGGAGACGACGGTGTCGGCCGTCGGCCCCGCGAGCAGCACACCGCATTCCTCGAACGTCTCGCGCACGGCCGCGCACACCAGCGCCTGCGCCCGCGCGTCGTCGACGCCGAACCGCTCGGCCCACCAGGCGGGCCCCGGACCGGCCCAGGTGATTTCGGCCTGTGCGTCGGAAGGATCCACCCCGCCGCCCGGGAAGACCGTCATCCCGGCGGCGAACGCCATCGCCTTGACGCGCCGCTGCAGGAACACCTCGGGCCCGGACTCACCGTCACGCACCAACATGACCGTGGACGCGTCCTTGAGCGCCACGGGCGCGGAATCGTTCACAGCCACACCGTGCCGGTCGTCGGGTTCGCGCGGCGCGGGGCGCGCGGTGTCCTCGGTTCACTCACGGCAACAGTCTCACTCACCCTTCGCACCCTAACGGGTGCTTGGTCCCCCGCTTTGCCAGGCCCGGCTCACCCCTCGGACGGCCCTGTACCCGGTGAGTCCGGCCGACCAGGATCGGTTGCCGGGCGATACGGCGCATTCGCACGGTCGCTCAGGCGCGGTGCCGCCCGAGCCGGCGACTCCGACGCGCGAAATAACGCCCCTCGATGCGATCCAGCGTGATCGACTGCCGGAACGCCTTGCTGAGGTTCTCGGCAGTCAGTACGTCCTCGAGCAAACCCTGGGCGACGACGCTGCCCTCGTTCAGCAGCAGGCCGTGCGAGAAGCCCGGCGGAATCTCCTCCACGTGATGGGTGACGAGCACGGTGGCCGGCGAGTCCGGATTCGACGCCAGATCGCCGAGCCGCTCCACCAGTTCCTCCCGGCCGCCCAGATCCAGCCCGGCGCCGGGCTCGTCGAGCAGCAGCAGTTCCGGATCGGTCATCAGCGCCCGCGCGATCAGAACGCGCTTGCGCTCCCCCTCGGACAGGGTTCCGTAGGCGCGGTCGGAAAGATGTTCCGCGCCCAGGCTTTCCAGCATGTCCACCGCGCGATCGGTGTCGACGTCGTCGTATTCCTCACGCCAGCGGCCCATCACGGCGTAGCCCGCCGACACCACCAGATCGCTGACCTTCTCGTCCAACGGCACCCGGCTGGCCACCGCGGCCGAGGACAGTCCGATGCGCGGACGCAGGTCGTTGATATCGGTCCGGCCCAGCACCTCACCCAGCAGATGGGCGGTACCCGAGGTCGGATGGAGTTCGGCGGCGGCCATTCGGAGCAGGGAGGTCTTACCGGCGCCGTTGGGCCCGAGCACGACCCAGCGCTCGTCGAGCTCCACTTGCCAGCTGAGGGGACCTACGAGCGTATGTCCCGACCGCCGGACGGTCACCTGGTTGAAATCGATGAGTAGATCGGGATCCGGTTGCGGCACGGGCTCCATCTTGGACCACGCGCCCGAAACATTCCCAACATGGTCCGTTTGCACGTAGATGTCATATCTCGCCGCGCGCCGGAAATGGCCGCGAATTCGCCATCGAGCCGGTGAGATTGGACACTGTCACGAGTCAGCGCGAGACGCCCGGCGGGACGGCGATCACGGTCATCGATCCGGGGGCGACCTCGGTGAATCCGGCGTCCCGCACCGCCGTGGCCGAACCCTCCCGGACCAACCGGCACAGCGAGGGCCAGTGCGGACCGGCCTCGCGCACCGAACAGCGGTAGCCGCGCGCGGCCCATTCGAACACCTGCTCCACCGACAACGCACCGGCCAGCAGCATGCTCGCGTGACCGACCTGGGCCGCGGCCTTTCCGACGGTCATGCCCAGCTCCGAATCCAGCCACAACACAGGCAGTTCCGGATCGGCGGGACCGGGATCGTCCGATTCGAGGTCGGTGCCGCCGATCTGCAATCTGCGGATGCGCTGATCGATGGCGCCGACCGGACCCGGCACCAGCGCCCGCGCCTGCGCGCCCTCGACCTGCACGGTGAGCCCGTCGACCTCGTTCGCGGCCAGCCACTGCGCACCCCGCGCCCGCCGCGCCACCTTGCGGATCCGGGAACGTTTCCAGGTCAGATACCGCTGCTCCCACTCTCCGCCGGGGCCGACCCGAGGGTCCATGCACAACGCGACCGCGGCGGTCGCGGCCGCCGCGAGCAGCGCGCTCCGGCGTGGCGGGTCCTGTTTCGGGATGTGCAGGACCATCTGCATCGCCTGGACCAGGGCCGGATCCTGCGGATCACCACCACCCCCGTACCCGCGCGCCAGTTCGGCATGCCGCGCGACGAATCCGTCGTCGAGCTCCGCGGATACCAGGGCGGCCCCGCCCGTCATCTCCGGACCCGGCGAACCGAATTGCGGCTCATCGCATGCGAATTCGGACAACTCGTCCTCCCACTCCGGTATCACCCGGCACCCTGCCGACCCGCGACGTCGCCACCCGTTCCCAGGCCGGAAGTCCGTACTCGGACACGATCAGTTCAGCGGGACGCGCCGCAACAGGCCGTCACGGGCGTCGGCGGCCTCGACCTCGTCGCGGGTGACCCCGAGGATGAACAGGACCGCGTCCAGATACGGGTGCGACAGCGCGGCGTCGGCGATCTCGCGCAACGCGGGCTTGGCGTTGAACGCGATGCCAAGACCCGCCGCGTTGAGCATGTCGATATCGTTCGCGCCGTCGCCCACCGCGACGGTCTGTTCCATCGGCACGCCGGCCTCGGCGGCGAAACGCCGCAGCGCCACCGCCTTCGCCGGGCGGTCCACGATTTCCCCGATCACCTTGCCGGTCAGGCGGCCGCCGACCACCTCGAGGGTGTTGGCCTGGACGAAATCCAATTCCAGCTCGTGCGCGAGGGGTTCGATGACCTGACGGAAACCGCCGGAGACCACACCGCAGCGAAAGCCCAGCCGGCGCAGCGTGCGAATGGTGGTGCGGGCGCCGGGGGTCAGCGTGATGGCCTCGGCGACCTCGTCGATCACCGACTCCTGCAGCCCGCTCAGGGTCGCCACCCGCTGCCGCAGCGATTCGGCGAAATCTATTTCACCGCGCATCGCCGCCTCGGTCACCTTGCGGACCTCGTCCTCGACCCCGGCGTGCGCGGCGAGCATCTCGATCACCTCGCCCTGGATGAGGGTGGAGTCGACGTCGAAGACGATCAGCCGCTTCGCGCGCCGGGCCAGACCGGCGCGTTCCACGGCGATATCGACGTTCTGCTTGGCCGCGACCTCGGCGAGGGTGGTGCGCAGCCGTGTCTCCGCGGACTCTTCGGCGGGCGCGGTCACGGTCAGTTCCAGCCCCGTCACCGGATAGTCCGCGACGCCCCGGATCGCGTCGATGTTGACGTTCTGTTCGGCCAGTTTGCGCGCGATGACGCTGAACGCCCGCGCGGTCACCGGGCTGCCCAGCACCACGATCGCATGCGTCGAATACCGGGTCCCGGCCGCGGATTCCGCGCCGATCTCGACCTCGACCTGCATGCCGACGGTGACCATCGCGTCCTCGAGCTCGTCCTGCAGGCCCTCTGGATCGCCCGGGCAGGACACCAGCACCCCGAGGGTCAGCCGGCCGCGGATCACGACCTGCTCGACGTCCAGCAGGCTCACCCCGTTGCGCGCCAGCGCCGCGAGCAGGACCGAGGTGACGCCGGGCCGGTCGGGACCGGTGACGGTGATCAGCACCGTCGTCCCCGCGGCAGCCTGTGCGACCACGGACGGTCCGTGGTTGCCGGATTCAGGCTCGGACGTGCTCACGTTGTCTCCCTCTCGCGACATGCTCGGCCGCCGACGACGGCCCCTCATTGTCTCAGGCTGTTTCCGGCGGGCCGGACACGGCCCACGGCACCGTGTCCGGAATCACCGCCGGGAAAACCGAACGCGGCGGCCGTCTCGGATGAGACGACCGCCGCGCCGGTCATTGCGGAGAATCAGCCGATCAGCTCGGCACCTTGTCCAGCTCCTTGACGGTATGCGACTTCGAGCCCCAGCCGACGTGCGCCTCGGCCCGCATCCGCTCGACCATGTGCGGGTAGTGCAGCTCGAACGCCGGACGCTCGGACCGGATGCGCGGCAGCTCGTAGAAGTTGTGCCGCGGCGGCGGGCAGGAGGTCGCCCACTCCAGCGAGTTGCCGTAACCCCACGGATCGTCCACGGTCACGACCTCGCCGTAACGGTAGGACTTGAACACGTTCCAGACGAACGGCAGGGTCGAGGCGCCCAGGATGAACGCGCCGATCGTGGAGATGGTGTTCAGCGTGGTGAACCCGTCGGTGGGCAGGTAGTCGGCGTACCGGCGCGGCATACCCTCCGCACCCAGCCAGTGCTGCACCAGGAAGGTGGTGTGGAAGCCGACCATGGTGGCCCAGAAGTGCCACTTGCCCAGGCGCTCGTCCATCATGCGGCCGGTCATCTTCGGGAACCAGAAGTAGATGCCCGCGAAGGTGGCGAACACGATGGTGCCGAAGAGCACGTAGTGGAAGTGCGCGACCACGAAGTAGGTGTCCGAGACGTGGAAGTCCAGCGGCGGGCTGGCCAGGATGACACCGGACAGACCACCGAACAGGAAGGTGACCAGGAAGCCCACCGACCACAGCATCGGCGTCTCGAACGTCAGCTGACCGCGCCACATGGTGCCGATCCAGTTGAAGAACTTCACGCCGGTCGGAACCGCGATCAGGAAGGTCATGAAGGAGAAGTACGGCAGCAGCACCGCGCCGGTGGCGTACATGTGGTGCGCCCACACCGCGATGGACAGCGCCGCGATACCCAGCGTCGCGTAGACCAGAGTGGTGTAACCGAAGATCGGCTTACGGCTGAAGACCGGGAAGATCTCCGAGACGATGCCGAAGAACGGCAGCGCGATGATGTACACCTCGGGGTGGCCGAAGTACCAGAACAGGTGCTGGTACAGGATGGCGCCGCCGTTGGCCGGATCGTAGATGTGCCCGCCCAGGTGCCGGTCGTAGGCGAGGCCGAACAGCGCCGCGGTCAGCAGCGGGAACGCCAGCAGCACCAGCACGCTGGTGACCGCGATGTTCCAGGTGAAGATCGGCATGCGGAACAGCGTCATACCCGGGCAGCGCAGGCAGACCACGGTGGTGAGCATGTTGACGCCACCGAGGATGGTGCCCAGACCGGAGACGGCCAGACCCAGGATCCACAGGTCGGCGCCGACGCCCGGGGAGTGCACGATGTCCGACAGCGGGGTGTAGGCGGTCCAGCCGAAGTCGGCGGCGCCACCGGGGGTGACGAAACCGGCGGTCGCCATGCTCGCGCCGAACAGGTACAGCCAGTAGCTGAACGCGTTCAGACGCGGGAACGCGACGTCGGGCGCGCCGATCTGCAAGGGCAGCACGATGTTCGCGAAACCGAACACGATCGCCGTCGCATAGAACAGCAGCATGATCGTGCCGTGCATGGTGAACAGCTGGTTGAACTGCTCGGGCGAGAGGAACTGCAGACCCGGACGAGCCAGCTCCGCACGCATCAGCAACGCCATCAGCCCGCCGATCATGAAGAACGACGTGGCCGTCACCAGGTACATCACCCCGAGGACCTTCGGGTCGGTGGTGGTGACCAACTTGTAGATGAACGACCCCTTGGGCCCCAGGCGTTGCGGGTACGGCCGAGTCGCTTCCAATTGGGGGACTGGCTGGGGCTCTACAGCAGTCACTGATCCTCCTGAAGGTATGCCTTCTGGTCGTTGTCGTACGTCTGGCTCCGGCCCGGCGGACAGGCGCACGGCGAACGACGGTGGCTTTCGCTACTACGGATCGTAAACCGTGCTGCCGCAGGCATCACGCCCGGTCCTACTCTGTGTCGTAATTGGGTGTCACGCCCCACGTCTGCGCGGCGGACGAGGAGCCGACGGCCCGGGTGAGCGCGCAGGGCCCGCACATGCCGGCGAAGGCGGCGCATGTGTACCCTTCCCGCATGCCCGTGAGCCAGCGCAGCGAGCGAACATCCGACCCGGCCGAGCGCCCGCGCGCTGCGGGTATACGCGAGAACGGGCGCGCCCGCCGCCGCACGCGACGTTTGCGCGGCAGTTGCCTGATGCTCGCCGCGGCCGTGGCCGCATTGACCGCCTGCGGCAACGGTTCCGGCGACAACGCGAGTTCGATCGTGCGCACCACCACCAATATCGCCGGCGCGGACGTGGTCGGCGTCGAACGCGACACCACCCGCGCCTGCCCGCTGCCGAGCGATCCGGATCAGCCCTCGGGCACCCGCCAGGTGACCGGCCCCGCTGGGCCGGTGCAGGTCTCGGCGGACCCGAAGCGAGTCGTCGTCCTGGACACCGCCGCCCTGGACGCGGCCTGCGCGCTGGGCCTGTGGCAGCGAGTGGTCGGCGCGACGACGCTCGCCGGGCCCAGCCCGCAGCCCTCGTACCTGGGTTACGGTCTGCAGATCGTGCCGAGCGTCGGCGTCGCGGGCGCACCCGATGTCGCGAAAATCGCTGCGATGCACCCGGATCTGGTGCTCGGCACGGTCGGCGACGGTGATCTGAACGCGTTGCGCGCGGCCGCACCCACGGTGCTGATCGGCAAGGATCCCAGCTGGCAGACCTCGTTCAGCGCCTTCGCGGACGCACTCGGGCGGGCGAACGCGGGCGCGAAGGCCATCGCCGACTACCACACCTACGCGTACGACACCGGCACCGCGATCGCGGCCTCGCTCTCGCAGGCCTCGGTCCTGCGGTTCGGGGCCTCCGATGCGCAAGTACAGGGTGCGGATACCTTTGCCGGACGTGTGCTGGCCGATGCGGGCGTACAACGCCCGCAAGCGCAGCGGGATGCGTCCTATCGGGTGAGCAGCCTGGGTAGCGAGCAGGACCGGGCCAAGGTCGAAGGCGACATCATCTATGTGATGTTCGACGGGCAGGCCGGGGAGAGCTACGGCCGGAAGGTCATGCGCGGCGACGACTGGAAGGAACTCGGCGCGGTCTCGGACAAGCGCGATTTCGTCGTGGACGACACCATCTGGCACGGCTCGGGTCTCACCGCCGCCCGCGCCCTGATCGAGGACCTGCGCACCTCGCTCAACGCGTACGTGAACGACTGATCCGGCAACACCCGCCGGTCATCGGCCCGGGTCAGTAGATGCGCAACCCGCGACGCCGCACGATGGCCACCGCGATCGCGGTGCCGATGATCCACACCAGCAGGCCGATTCCGGCGTTCCAGACGAAGCGCAGATTTCGATCCAGGTGCGGGAGCAGGCGCAGCAACGGATCGTGCTGGGTGCCATCGATCGGGGCGACGAGGTAGTAGACGCCGTAGGGCAGCGCCAGGTGAGCGAGCCACAGCAGCGTGGTCCGGTTGCGCCGTTCGCGCCACCGCCGCACCAGCGTCCGGGTCTCCACGGCCAGCAGGACCGAGACGATATTGCCGACGCCGAGCCAGCACAGCAGCGGCAGCGTCACCACGAACAGGGTGCCGACGAGCTGGCCCGGTCGCATCGCGTGCGCGAGGACCGCGGTCAAGGCCAAGGTCGGCAGGCCCACGATGACAAGCAGCGCAAGGTTTTTCGTGACCAGGATGCCGCGCATCGACATGCCGGCGGCCAGGCTCGCGCGCACTCGCGGCGCGTCCAGGCCCAGCACATTGGTCGTGGTGACATCGGCCAGGATGAAGGTGGCGAAATAGGTTCCGACCAGGACCACCCAGCCGAACTGGCGATGCGGGTGAGCCAGCGGCGAGTAGAGCAGATACAGCAGCGAGAGCACGATGTTCACCCCGACGCCCTCGAGCCAGTACCGCGGCGGTGCGAACGACCAGCGCACCTCGTCGGCCACGCGCTGGAGCAGGCTGTGTCCGGGGGTCATCGGCGGCGGTGGTGGTGCGGTGCGAAGCTCGTGTTCGCTCAGATATGCGCGCAGCCGTCCGCGCGCACCCGCGGAGACATGCTCAGCCCACCGAATCGACAAATTCACCTATCTTCGCCGCGATGACGTCCGGAATCCGCTGCGGCAGCAGATGTCCATCCCCCGCGACCAGCTCCAGGCGGGATCGCGGGAACCGGTCGTGCAGCGCGCGTGCAGTCGAGATCGGGACGACTTTATCGGTCGGATCGGCGATGATCAACGCGGGTATATCGGTTGCGTCGAGGCGCTCGAGCCAGTGGTCCAGGCTGCGGAACAGTTCGCGCTGTTCGAGCAGGACGGTGCGCCACACCGGGCCGTACTCGTGCCGGATGTCGCCGAACGCGTGCCAAGCCGCGACGGCCTGCGGGCGACGGGTGCGATGCCACCGGGCCAGCCGCGGCATCATCGACCACATCGCCAGCGCCAGCGCCGGTCCGGCTACGGGCGCGGCGAGTATCTCGTCCCATCTGGTGGCACAGTCGGGCCCGACTCCGGCGATGGAGATCAGCCCGCGCACCCGTTCCGGCGCGATCGCGGCCGCGGCGAGCGCGACACCGCCGCCATAGGAGTGCCCGGCCAGCACCGCATCGTGAATTCCGGCGCGGTCCAACTGAGCCAGCAACCAAACAGCGTTGTCTTCCAGAGTGCCCGCGGGACATTCGTTGCCACCGTATCCGGGCCGATCCCACGCCAGCGCCCGCACCGAGGACGGCAACCGCTCGAGCACACCGTTCCAGGCCGAATGATCCCCTGGCTGCCCGTGCAGCAGGACGACCGGCGCGGTCGTGGTCATCGCCCTCCCCCTCCGCGAATCCATCGGCTGCCGAAGCGCCTCGGAAGCTCGGGGCCCGACGACCGGATCGGAAGTGTTCATCATGCCCCGCTCCTGTCCCAATTACTGTCCAGTTACCGACAGTAACCGCCGAAGCTGTCCCCCAGCCAGGTAGTTTCTGTGTGATCGCTGTGCACTGTCACCGGGTGAGCGGCGCACGACCGCACCGGCGTCCGGGACGAATTCCGAACGCCGACAAGCAGTTACGACATCCGACCCGCTCGGGGAGATGAGGTGCACACCCGCCCGTTGAGGCGAATCATTCCGGGGAGCGCCGGATCACAGCCGGGGCAACTTCCCGATCGCCCCGCCGCCGCGTGTGCGTTCGTCCGCGAAACGCGGGATCAGAACTCCCAGTCCTCATCCTCGGTGTTGACCGCCTTGCCGATGACGTAGCTCGAACCCGAACCGGAGAAGAAGTCGTGGTTCTCATCGGCGTTGGGCGACAACGCCGACAGGATGGCCGGGTTGACCTCGGTCTCGTCCTTGGGGAACAGGCCCTCGTAACCGAGGTTCATCAGGGCCTTGTTGGCGTTGTAGCGCAGGAACTTCTTGACGTCCTCGGTGAGACCGACCTCGTCGTACAGATCCTGGGTGTACTCGACCTCGTTCTCGTACAGCTCGAACAGCAGCTCGAAGGTGTAGTTCTTGAGTTCTTCGCGTTCGGGCTCGGTGAGCTGCTCGAGGCCCTTCTGATACTTGTAGCCGATGTAGTAGCCGTGCACGGCCTCGTCACGGATGATCAGGCGGATCAGATCGGCGGTGTTGGTGAGCTTGGCGCGCGAGGACCAGTACATCGGCAGATAGAAACCGGAGTAGAACAGGAAGCTCTCCAGCAGCGTCGAGGCCACCTTGCGCTTCAGCGGCTCGTCGCCCCGGTAGTAGTCCAGCACGATCTCGGCCTTGCGCTGCAGATTGCGATTCTCCTCCGACCAGCGGAAGGCGTCGTCGATCTCGCGGGTCGAGCAGAGCGTGGAGAAGATCGAGCTGTAGCTCTTGGCGTGCACCGACTCCATGAACGCGATGTTGGTGTACACCGCCTCCTCGTGCGGAGTGAGCGCGTCCGGGATCAGACTCACCGCGCCGACCGTGCCCTGGATCGTGTCCAGCAGCGTCAGACCGGTGAAAACCCGCATGGTGAGCTGCTTTTCATGCGCGGTCAGCGTATTCCACGAGGGAATGTCATTGGACACCGGAACCTTCTCGGGCAACCAGAAGTTGCCGGTGAGCCTGTCCCAGACCTCGGCATCCTTCTCATCGGGCACCCGATTCCAGTTGATCGCAGACACTCGATCGATCAGCTTCACGCCTGCTCACTCACCCTTCCGCATCGCCTGACATTATACGCTGGAACACTACTCCTAGTGGAACTCGGCACTGCACAACACAACACCTTGTGTCTCCACCGTCCTGCGGATACCCGCGCGACTGTGCGGAGATCCACATCGGGGTCGCTGGTCACGACGAAATGCGCTTCGCCACATCGAATTCGCGTGCGCCCACCGGCCCCGCCGAGGCGCTCACAGTTTGCCAGACCGACGAACGAGCGCACCGGCCGCCCGCTCACCCGCCCCAACTCTGCACCACCGCGGCTTCCACATCGAGCCAGGTGCGGGTGGGACGAACCCACTCCGGCGGCGGCTGGGTCTGCGCGCCGAACCAGAACAGATTCGGCACCAGGCCCCGGAGCGCGGTGTGCACGTCGATCCGGTCGTCGACCATATGCGTGATCCCCAACTCCGCACAGTGGATCGCCTTGTCCGCCCGAGCCCGGCAGAACTGCAGATTCTCCCGCGGAATCCCCGTGCGGGCGAAGAAATCATGATGATCGAGCCACTGCCGGGTCCGCTGCTCGACGCGCGGTCCGCACTTCGAGATAACCCACGCCCCCTGGAAACGCGGCACGATGCGGGCGAGCACCTCGAAGGCGCCGGGGCTCGGCGGCGTCATCATCGCCTGCTCGAAACCGCCGGACAGAAAGACGGTGTCCGCGTCTCCTGGTTCGGCCGCTGCCCCCTGGATGACCCGGCCGAAGTCGACGCCCAGGCGTTGGGCGGCAATGGTTTTGCTCGAGATGGCACTCCCCCGGAACGCATCAGCGACCGATCCGCACATCGGTCGTACGCATCCAGCATGACCTCACGTGCACTGGCACACAACTGGTTTGCGGTCCGGAGTGCGCACGCCCCGGCCCCTGCTGCGCAACCCAGCGCGCAAGCCCTCGACGAACGAGGCCGAATCACGCACTGCCGCAGACGATGAGAAAAGCATTCACCGGTTTCACGGCTGGACGCCACTTCTCGGAAAACTCCTCATGAGGTTCCGGCACGCGAAGTTCGAAGACTGCGGAAGATACTGGTGCACAATCGCATTCAGCGCGCTGAACATTTCCCGGTTTCGCTGTCGCAGGGCGGATGACCGGGCCGATGCGTCCGCCAGGACGACGCGGCGTCACAACTCGCCGTCGGCGAGCAGAAGTTCGGCGACAGCCCCCGGGGCCTCGTGCATGGCGTCGTGGCCGGTGGGCAGGTCATGGACCAGCCACTCGGGGTCGGCCTGCAGGCGGGCGCGCAGTCCCGCGAAGGGCGTGTGATCCTCCCAGCCCGAGCAGTAGACGAACTCCCGGCGCGGGACCTGGGCATGCACGCCGGTGAGCCGGATCGTCTGCATGAACGCGGCGAGGGGATGGGGGCGGCGGCGGGGATCGCCGTCGCCCGGCGGACGGACGGCATAGCCGGTGCCCGCGGCGCCGGAGGCGATCACATGCCGGAAGTACTCGTTCATCGCGGACCAGCACGACTCGCCGTCGCGTGGGACGTATGCGTCCAGGTGCACCAGACGGGAAATCCGGCCGCCCGAGCGGTCGGCCGCGGCGGCGATCACCATCCCGCCGTAGCTGTGACCGACCAGCGTCACATCCGTGAGGTGGGCGCGCTCGAGGAACCGCACCACGTCGTCGGCGTGGGTGTCGAGGTTGGCCGTCGCGACCGTCGCGGTGTGGTCGTCCGGCCGCAGCCCGGTCAGGGTCAGGGCGTGCACGGCGTGACCGGCACTCTCCAGCAACGGAACAACCGACTCGTACGACCAGGAACCTTTCCAACCGCCGGGCACGAGGACGAACGTCGCCATGATTGTCTCCATTTCGCGAACCGCGGCATCGAGACACGCTGCCTCGAAGACCTCCGCATGGGGACAGTGTCATCGGCGCGGGGTGTGGCTTGCTACCGATAGAAAGCCATTCGATACCGCTATCCGGCCAACCTGGTACCGAGCAGCGCGGAATCAGATACCCAGGACGAGCTTCGCGGTGGTGAAGTAGATGATCAGGCCGGTGGCATCGACCAGGGTCGTGACCATCGGGGCGGAGATCACCGCCGGGTCGATCCGTAACTTCTTGGCCAGCAACGGCATCGTGCCGCCGATGGTCGCCGCCCAGCCGCAGATGATCACCAGGGTGATGCCGACGACCACGGCGATCTGCGCGCCGACGAACACGGCTCCGATGACCATGCCGACCACCGCGAGCATCGAACCCAGCACCAGGCCGACCCGGCATTCGCGCCAGATGACCTTCAGCAGATCCGACACCCGCACCTCGCCGACGGCCAGTGCGCGCACGCACGAGGTCGCCGCCTGCGCACCGGCATTGCCGCCCGCGCCGATCAGCAGCGGAATGAACAGCGCGAGATGCGCGGCGCGGGCCAGCGTGACCTCGAACGCGTCGGTCACGGTAACCGTCAACGTGGCCGCAACCAGGAGCAACAGCAACCACATCGCGCGGTAACGAGCCAGCTGGAAGACCCCGGCGGCCATGTAGTGGCCGGCCCACGGGCTCGCCCCGGCCTGACGCGCCACGTCCTCGCTGTCCGCGGCCTCGATGACCTCGACCGCGTCATCGATCGTCAGCAAGCCGACCAGCCGATCCTCGCTGTCGACGACCGGCAGGTTGATCAGATTGGTTTCCCGCATGAGCCGCGCCGCCTTCTCCGCGGCATCGGTCGCGCGCGCGAAAACCGGTGCGGTGACGACGAGTTCGGTCAACATGCGGTCCGGATCGCTGAGGACGAGTTCCCGCATTTCGACGATGCCGGTGAGCCTGCGTCCGCCGTCCACCACGGGCAGCGTGTACACGGTCTCGGCGTGCGCCCCCTTCGCACGCACCACCAGCAGCGCCTGTTCTACGGTAAGATCCCGGTGCAGCGCAACGACTTCCGGGGTCATATAGCGTCCGGCCGAACCTTCGGGATATCCGAGCAACGCCGCGGTCATCCGCCGCTCCCGCGGGCTCAGCCCGGCCAGCACCTTCTTCGCGACGGTGGCCGGCGCCTCACGCAGCATCCGGGCCCGGTCGTCGGGATCCATGCCCTCGACCAGATCGCGGAAGCTCTGATCCCGCATCCCGGCCAGGATCTGCTGCTGATCGACGGGTTCGAGCTCCTCGAAGACCGCCAGCGCCCGGTCCTTGTCCAGCAACCGGAACGCGATACCCGCGTGCACGGCGTCCAGGCGGGCGAGTTCATCGGCGATCCGGTGCGGCGGGCGATTCTCCAACCAGGTCAGCGCGGCGTCGACCTGCCGCGCATCGATGCAATCCCGCAACGATACGTCATCCGAAACAGCTTCGGCGACAACGGATTCAGTGGCATCGGCCCCTATGGCTGCCGTTTCGGCGACCGCCGTCGCATCGGACTCCGCGCCCACGATTGCGCCGGGGACGACGGTTTCGGCCCTCCCCAACTGTGCTGCGGTGACAGTGTTTTCAGCCTCGGCACACAGACTTTCGGCGCCGGAGAACACAGCAGAACGATCGTCACCCGGCGCATCGGAGCGCGCGGGAGCGACGAAGAACACATCGGTCGACATGAGAAGAACCTCGGCATACAGCGAGTGGGTACGGGATCGCGAATCACCGCGAGGCACCGACCTCACCACCGAAAGCTCTATCGGCAGAACAGCAGGACGGCGCCGCGCGGCATTCGACTGGGGGGTTCGCTACGCACAGCCACCCACCTCCTCATCGCCGGCACTTCACCGTCGGAAACTTCGCGCCCGATGCCCACCCGGCACCGCTGCGACCTGCAACATTGCCCGATCGACGCGTGGACGCACAACGCCCGGATGCAGGTTACACCTTCATAGGCCCGAACGCCGAAACATCGAAAATCACCACTTCCGGCAACCGCTTGCCGATACTTCTGAAAAAGTTCAGAATAGATCTGTGGTTACCGAGGTGCAGTGGAGTGAACTCCAGCGCGATCCCAAGCAGGTCGCGCAGCTGGCGGACGCCGGTACGGTGCGGGTACGCCGCCGCGACGGCGCACCATTGCTGCTGATCCGCGAAGACAGGGCCGATACAGCCTCGGAAGGTTCTGTAACCGCGGCGCGCGCCTTGCGGAACGTGCTGCTGCATTTGCCCCACGACATCGCAGCGCGGTCTCTGCTGGATGAATTCCCGTGGGTAGACGTACTGCCGGAAGACGAAAAGGGCCAGTTCGTGGTCGATTTCGCCCGCGCCTTCCAGGCGTCGGCCGAACTCGGTGAATGGTCCATACTCTCGCAGACGATTCGGGAATGGCGCGCGACCGCCGCGATACACGCCGATCCCCGCTTGGCCCAGCAACTCTCCCAACCTATCGACGGCGACTTCGGTCCTGTACCCGCCCCGATCGAGGAGTGATCGGTGCCCGCCAAGCGTGGCGACCGCGTGGCGCCACCGCCTCGCCCCGGCGCGTGGGAAGCACGATTCGCAACTTCCGAGGCCGCCAAAGGCTGGGAAGAGCTATGCCGCGCAGCGCAATCGAACACCTGGGAAGCGTGGATCGTCCTGACCGAACGACCCACGGCACCGGAGAATCCAGCCCGGCAGCACCGACTTCGAGGCGCTTACGCCGCCCGGGAAATCGGCGGAACCGAGCTGGATCAATGGCAGTACGAGGTAACCGCGGGCGGACGAGTCTGGTACTGCCCGGACCCAGCGAAACGTGTCGTTTGGCTGACTCTGGCTACTGCCGCCCATCCCAAACAGACGGAGTGACAGAGACCTGACCGGGGCCTCGGCCGAACCGAGGCGCCCGCACGTGCCGCAGCCTCACAACATGCAGCTGACGCAGTTTTCCACCTCGGTCCCCTCCAAAGCCATTTGGCGGATGCGGATGTAGTACAACGTCTTGATTCCCTTGCGCCAGGCGTAGATCTGGGCCTTGTTGACGTCGCGGGTGGTGGCGCTGTCCTTGAAGAACAGGGTCAGGGACAGGCCCTGGTCGACGTGCTGGGTGGCCGCGGCGTAGGTGTCGATGATCTTCTCGTAGCCGATGTCGTAGGCGTCGGCGAAGTAGTCGAGATTGTCGTTGGTCAGATAGGGGGCCGGGTAGTAGACGCGGCCGATCTTGCCTTCCTTGCGGATCTCGATCTTCGAGGCCACCGGGTGGATCGAGCTGGTGGAGTGGTTGATGTAGGAGATCGAGCCGGTCGGCGGGACGGCCTGCAGGTTCTGGTTGTAGATGCCGTGCGCCATGACCGAGGACTTCAGCTCGCGCCAGTCCTCCTGGGTCGGGATGTGCACCCCGGCCTCGGCGAAGATCTGCCGCACCCGTTCGGTTTTCGGCTCCCACGCCTGCTCGGTGTACTTGTCGAAGTACTCACCGCTGGCGTACTTGGACTCCGGGAAGCCGCCGAAGGCGACGCCGCGCTCGATGGCGAGCTTGTTCGATGCGCGCACCGCGTGATAGGCGACGGTGTAGAAGTAGATGTTCGTGAAGTCCACGCCCTCTTCGGATCCGTAGTGGACCCGCTCACGCGCCAGGTACCCGTGCAGATTCATCTGTCCCAGACCGATCGCGTGCGAGGAGTTGTTGCCCTGTTCGATCGAGGGCACCGAATAGATGTGGGTCTGGTCCGAGACCGCGGTCAGCGCCCGGATGGCCACCTCGATGGTCTGCCCGAAATCCGGTGAGTCCATGGCCTTGGCGATGTTGAGCGAGCCGAGGTTGCACGAAATATCCTTGCCCACAGTGGCATAGGACAGATCGTCGTTGAACACCGACGGCGTGGAGACCTGCAGGATCTCCGAGCACAGATTCGAGTGGGTGATCTTGCCCTTGATCGGGTTGGCCCGGTTCACCGTGTCCTCGTACATGATGTACGGATAGCCGGATTCGAACTGCAGCTCGGCGATGGTCTGGAAGAACTCGCGGGCGTTGATCTTCGACTTGCGAATCCGCTTGTCGTCGACCATTTCGTGGTACTTTTCGGTGACGTTGATATCGGCGAACGGCACACCGTAGATGCGCTCGACGTCGTACGGCGAGAACAGGTACATGTCCTCGTTCTTCTTGGCCAGCTCGAAGGTGATGTCCGGAATCACCACGCCCAGCGAGAGCGTCTTGATGCGGATCTTCTCGTCCGCGTTCTCCCGCTTGGTGTCCAGGAACCGGTAGATATCCGGGTGGTGCGCGTGCAGATACACCGCCCCCGCACCCTGCCGGGCCCCGAGCTGATTTGCGTAGGAGAACGAATCCTCCAGCAGCTTCATGATCGGGATGACGCCCGAGGACTGGTTCTCGATCTTCTTGATCGGCGCGCCGTGCTCGCGAATGTTGCTGAGCAACAACGCAACTCCACCGCCGCGCTTGGACAATTGCAAAGCGGAATTAATGGAGCGACCGATGGACTCCATGTTGTCCTCGATGCGAAGCAGGAAACAGCTCACCGGCTCACCGCGCTGTTTCTTGCCGGAGTTCAGGAAGGTCGGGGTGGCCGGCTGGAAGCGGCCGTCGATGATCTCCTCGAACAGTTGCTTCGCGAGGATCTCGTCGCCGTCGGCGAGGGTGAGCGCGACCATGCAGACGCGGTCCTCGAAACGTTCGAGGTAGCGCTTTCCGTCGAAGGTCTTGAGGGTGTAGGAGGTGTAGTACTTGAACGCGCCGAGGAAGGTGGGGAAGCGGAACTTCTTGGCGTAGGCCTGCTGGAAGAGCTTCTTCACGAAGGCCCGGCTGTACTTGTCCAGCACCTCGGACTCGTAGTAGTTCTCCTCGACCAGGTAGTCGAGCTTCTCGTCGAGGTTGTGGAAGAAGACGGTGTTCTGGTTGACATGCTGCAGGAAGTACTGGTGCGCGGCCTCGCGATCCTTGTCGAACTGGATCTCCCCGTTCGGGCCGTAGAGATTCAGCATCGCGTTGAGAGCGTGGTAGTCCAGGCCCTCGGTGGATGCGGTATCCGCGGCGACCGGACGCTCTAGGCGAGCCGACTTACCGGCAGGTGCTGTTGTCGTTGCCAAAACAATCCCAATCCCTCTCGGACGCGTTCGACGTCCTCGGCAGTTCCCATGAGTTCGAAGCGATACAGGTACGGAACGCCGCATTTGCGCGAGATCACTTCTCCCGCATAGCAGTACGTATCGCCGAAGTTCGTGTTGCCGGCCGCGATGACGCCGCGCAACAGCGCACGGTTGTGCGGATCGTTCAGAAACCCGGCCACCTGACGGGGCACGAAGTCCTTCTCGGATCTGTTGCCGCCCAGCACGTGCCGGCCTCCCCCATAGGTGGGGCAGATCAGCACGTAGGGCTCGTCGACGCGAAGCGAATCGGCAGTGTGGAGCGGAATGCGAACGGCGGGCAGGCCCAGCCGTTCGACGAAGCGGTGCGTATTCTCCGACGCACTCGAGAAGTAGACCAGGGATGCGTTCCCGCGGGGCGCTTCCCCACGCTTGCGGGAATCAGGCGTTTCGGCCATCTGGAGCACTCCCTTCCTGCTACCTCCCTCGCCGGAAACCGGCGACCGGCGGGTCAGGCCGCGGCGACCGCCAGGGACTTGATCCGATCCGGACGGAATCCGGACCAGTGATCGTCACCGGCCACGACGACCGGAGCCTGCAGATAACCCAGTGCCATCACGTAGTCGCGGGCCTCCGGGTTCTCCGAGATGTCGACGACCTCGTATTCGATACCGACCTTGTCGAGGGCGCGGTAGGTGGCGTTGCACTGGACGCATGCGGGCTTGGTGTAGACGGTGATGGTCATATGTCCCTCTCTCATCGGGCCTTGGAACCGAACCTGAACCTGAGCCTTGAATCCGTATGCAATGCGTGGGCCGAGTGCGATTCGCCTCACGTGCGCAAACCCCTGGAAGTGGGCTCAGCCCCCCAGGTCAGACGACCCCGGACGACCCTGCGGCCGTACCGTCTTCCAGCTCCCAAGACACTACACCTAGTGGCCGACAGAATCCTACAACACGAGATGTTGCGAGTCACAAAGGTGAAATTCGGTCGGCGTAAGTACCTGGACAGTCGATTCGCAACTCGACACGGCTGTGGTACAGATCACGATTTCGTCGCGTAGCTTCTTCCCAGCTAACACATCGTTCCCACCGGTAACAGTTGCCCCTCCCGGCTCACCGACCCCGGAACAGACAAGGCCCGCCCCGTCGAATCCGACAGGGCGGGCCCGGTGCGCAGACCTCGGCATCGGCCCTCGCGGGCCACGCGATCAGGCGTTGACCGAGTTCTTCACGGCCTCGACGAGCTCGTGCACGGTGGCGGCGAGCTCGGTCAGCGCCTCGGCGTCGTCGCGGGGGTGCACCTCGCCGAAACGCTGTCCGATGACGCCGAAGTGCAGATGCGCGCTCTCCACCACCGAGGCGCCCGCCACGCCGAGCACCTTGACGGTGTCGCCGTGCGACCACTTGGCGGCGTTCTGGCTGATCGAGGCGCTCACCACGGCGGCGGGCTTGCCCTTGATGGAACCGGCGCCGTAGGGACGCGAGGCCCAGTCCACGGCGTTCTTGAGCACGGCCGGGATCGAGCCGTTGTACTCGGGAACGAAGACCAGCAGGCCGTCGGCGGCGGCGACGGCCTCGCGCAGGGCGGCCGCGGCGGCGGGCACGCTGCCGGGGACGTCGAGGTCCTCGTTGTAGAACGGGATGTCGTCGAGACCGGAGGCGATGACGACCTCGACACCCTCCGGGGCGGTCTGCGCGGCCGCCTCGGCGAGTTGCCGGTTGATGGATCCGGCGCGCAGGCTGCCGACGAGTGCGAGAAGACGAGTCTGGGACATGATCACTCCTTGAATTGCCGAGGCGGTCACCACCACCGCTGTCACGGTAGAATAACCGGACCACGGTCCGCTTTCATTCCGTCCCTAGGGGGGCCACCCCGTGAACTACGACACAGCCGCCGACGATCCATGCGCACGCGAACCCGGTGACGATCGTCCCACGGGGCTGCCGATCGAGGCCGTCGCCTTGGAGATGCCTCCCGAAGCACTGGCTCTGCTGCCCGTGACCGCCACCGCGGCCGAGCGCAGCGACGCGGCCCGCAACCGGCAACTTCTGCTGGACGCCGCCGAACAGCTGGTGCGGGAATTCGGCGCGGACGACGTCACGATGGACGCGGTAGCTCGACGCGCGGGCGTTGGCAAGGGTACCGTCTTCCGCCGTTTCGGTTCTCGCTCGGGCCTGATGCTGGCCCTGCTCGATCAGTCCGAGCGAAAATTCCAGGCCGCGTACATGTTCGGGCCGCCACCGCTGGGTCCGGGGGCACCGCCCGCGCAGCGACTGATCGCCTTCGGCCGGGCACGACTGGCCGGCATCGAGGTCGAGGGCGAGATGCGCCGTGCCGCGGACGATTCGAGCCGGTATTCCAGTCCGCCGTACAACGTCACGAAATCCCATGTCGCACTGTTACTCCGGGAGGCCGGCGCGGCCGGGGACATCGCACTGCTGGCCGACAGCCTGCTCGCGGCCCTGGACGCCGCGCTGGTCCTGCACCAGATCCGGGTGCTCGGATACAGCACCGAACAGGTCGCCGACAATTGGGAACGCCTGGTCCGCTGGGTGCTCGCCGACGCCTCGGTACAGTGACGGGCGTGGGTACTCTTCGTCAGGCCATCATCGCCGAATTGGGTGTTCAGCCGGTCATCGAGCCGAAGGTCGAGGTGCGCAGGCGCGTCGATTTCCTCAAGGACTATCTGCGCTCAACGCCCGCAACGGGTTTCGTGCTCGGCATCAGCGGCGGCCAGGACTCCACGCTGGCCGGTCGGCTGTGCCAGCTGGCGGTCCAGGAACTGCGCGAGGAGGATCACGAGGCCACCTTCGTGGCGGTGCGCCTGCCCTACGGCGTCCAGGCCGACGAACATGACGCGCAGGTCGCGTTGCGCTTCATCCAGCCCGATCGCTCGATCGAGGTGAATGTGAAACCCGGCGCGGACGCGGTCGCCGCCGAGGTCGCACACGGTCTGAGCGACCTGCCTGCGAGCGAAGGCCACGAGCCTCGCCTGCGCGATTTCGTGCGCGGCAACATCAAGGCCCGGGAGCGGATGGTCATCCAGTACGGCATCGCCGGCCAGCTGAACATGCTGGTCGTCGGTACCGACCACGCGGCCGAGGCGCTGACCGGATTCTTCACCAAGTACGGCGACGGCGGCGTCGAC
>CBJNFW010000145.1:0-20781 GCA_966435935.1 uncultured Nocardia sp. | reverse complement strand
TCGACCGGCGCGGTGGACTCCGCGCACGATTCGATGACCGGTACCGGCGGCATGATGACGATGTTCGACATGCAGCTCGGCGAGGTCGCACCGGGCGGCACCGGTTCGGGTCTGTACGGCATGCTGATCCTGGCGGTGATCACGGTCTTCGTCGCGGGTCTGATGGTCGGGCGCACGCCGGAATACCTCGGCAAGAAGATCAATCCGCGCGAGATCAAGCTGGCCGCGGCTTATTTCCTCGTCACACCGCTGATCGTGCTGACCGGCACCGCCGCGGCGATGGCCCTGCCCGGTGAACGCGCCTCGATGGCCAACACGGGACCACACGGCCTCTCGGAAGTGTTGTACGCCTTCACCTCCGCGGCCAACAACAACGGCTCGGCCTTCGCGGGACTGAGCGCGAACACCCCGTGGTGGAACACCGCGCTGGGCCTGGCCATGGTGTTCGGCCGGTTCATACCGATCATCTTCGTGCTGGCGCTTGCCGGATCCCTTGCCGCACAAGGCCGTACGCCCGCCTCGGACGGCACGCTGCCCACCCACCGGCCGCTGTTCGTCGGCATGGTCGCCGGAGTGACGATCATCCTGGTCGCCCTCACCTTCCTGCCCGCGCTGGCGCTCGGGCCGCTCGCCGAAGGAATCCACTAGCATGACCACTCCAACCATCGATCAGAGCGCGGCACCCGCACCGCAGAAGGCCCTGCAGGCCAACAAGTCCCGGGTCTCGGCGGGCCTGTTCGACCCGAAGATGCTGTTGAAATCCTTGCCGGACGCGTTGCGCAAACTCGATCCGCGCACGTTGTGGCGCAATCCGGTGATGCTGATCGTCGAGATCGGCGCGATCTGGTCCACCGTTCTGGCGCTGGTCCATCCGACCTTCTTCGCCTGGGCGATCGTCGTATGGCTCTGGCTCACGGTGCTTTTCGCCAATCTCGCCGAGGCGGTCGCGGAGGGGCGCGGTAAGGCGCAGGCCGATACGCTGCGAAAGGCCAAGACCGACACCGTGGCCCGGCGATTGGTGAACTGGTCTCCGGGTGCCCGGGTGGTCGAGGCGAGCGTCCCGGCTCCGGAACTGCGCCGCGGTGATCACGTCGTGGTCGAAGCCGGCCAGGTCGTTCCGGGTGACGGCGATGTCGTGGAAGGCATTGCGTCCGTGGACGAATCGGCCATCACCGGGGAATCCGCACCGGTGATCCGGGAATCCGGCGGCGACCGTTCCGCGGTGACCGGCGGCACCACGGTGCTCTCGGACCGGATCGTCGTGCGGATCACCCAGGAGCCCGGCGGCTCGTTCATCGACAAGATGATCGCGTTGGTCGAGGGCGCGAGCCGGCAGAAGACGCCCAACGAGATCGCGCTGAACATCCTGCTGGCCGCGTTGACGATCATCTTCGTCTTCGCCGTCGCGACCTTGCAGCCGCTGGCGATCTTCTCGAAGACGAACAATCCCGGCGTCGCGGACAATCAGACGCTCGATGCCAACGGCGTCACCGGAATCGTGCTGGTCTCGCTGCTGGTGTGCCTGATCCCGACGACGATCGGCGCGCTGCTCTCGGCCATCGGCATCGCCGGGATGGACCGACTGGTGCAGCGCAACGTGCTGGCCATGTCCGGACGCGCGGTCGAGGCCGCGGGCGATGTGAACACCCTGCTGCTGGACAAGACCGGCACCATCACACTCGGCAATCGCCAGGCGTCGGACTTCGTGCCGATGCCGGGGCTGTCCGCGGATGAATTGGCCGATGCCGCACAGCTTTCCAGTCTCGCGGACGAGACGCCCGAGGGGCGCTCGATCGTGGTGTACGCCAAGGAGGCGTTCGGCAAACGTGAGCGCACCGCCGGTGAACTGACCGGCGCGACGTGGGTGCAGTTCACCGCGCAGACCCGGATGTCAGGAGTGGATCTGTCCGATGGGCAGCAACTGCGAAAGGGGGCAGCCAGTGCGGTCACCGAATGGGTGCGCTCGCAGGGCGGGCGAATTCCGGTAGAACTGGGGCAGACCGTCGACGGCATCTCCGCCTCCGGCGGCACGCCGCTGGTCGTGGGTGAGGTGAAGGACGGAACCGCGCGGCTGCTCGGCGTCATCCACCTCAAGGACGTGGTGAAGCAGGGCATGCGCGAGCGCTTCGACGAGATGCGCGCGATGGGCATCCGCACGGTCATGATCACCGGCGACAATCCCTTGACCGCCAAGGCGATCGCCGACGAAGCCGGTGTGGACGACTTTCTCGCCGAGGCCACGCCCGAGGACAAACTGGCGCTGATCCGCCGGGAGCAGGAGGGCGGCCGGATGGTCGCCATGACCGGTGACGGCACCAACGACGCGCCCGCACTGGCCCAGGCCGACGTCGGCGTCGCCATGAACACCGGCACCTCGGCGGCCAAGGAGGCCGGGAATATGGTCGATCTGGATTCGGATCCGACCAAGCTGATCGAGATCGTCGAGATCGGCAAGCAGTTGCTGATCACTCGGGGCGCGCTCACCACGTTCTCGATCGCGAACGATATCGCCAAGTACTTCGCGATCATCCCGGCGATGTTCGTCTCGCTGTTCCCGGGTCTGGACGTGCTCAACATCATGCGCCTGCACAGTCCGCAATCGGCGATCTTGTCGGCGGTGATCTTCAACGCGCTCGTCATCGTCGCGCTGATCCCGCTGGCGCTGCGCGGAGTGAACTACCGGCCCTCGAGCGCGTCGAAGTTGTTGAGCCGCAACCTGTCCGTGTACGGCCTGGGTGGCATCGTCGCGCCGTTCATCGGCATAAAAGTGATCGATCTGATCATCCAATTCTTCCCCGGGATGTCCTGATGCGTGCTTTCTCGACAAGACAGTCGACCTGGATCAGACAGCACCTCGCGGCACTGCGCGCGCTGCTGGTCATGACAGTGATTCTCGGAATCGCCTATCCGCTAGTGGTTTTCGTGGTCGCCCAGCTGCCCGGCCTGCACCACAAGGCCGAGGGCTCGCTGGTCGAGCAGAACGGAAAGGTGGTGGGCAGCAGCCTGATCGGCCAGGCGTTCACCGACGGCAAGGGCCAGGCGAAGGTGCAGTACTTCCAGACGCGTCCGTCCAATGCCGTGCCCGCGGCCGATCCGGCCACCGGCGCGAGTGCCGTCCCGGACGGCTACGACCCGGCAAGTTCCACCTTCGGGAATATGGGTCCGGAGAGCATCGTGGACACCCTGGACCCGAAGGACCCCAAGAACAACAAGCTGTCGCTGCTGTCCACCGTGTGCTCGCGCAGTGCGGCCGTGGGCGCGCTGGAGGGTGTGGACGGCGGTCGTCCGTTCTGCACCTCCGGCGGCGTCGGTGCGGTGCTGGCGGTCATGGGCCCGCGCGACGCACACGGAACCGTGGTGAATCCGACCGCGGTGATCAGCGTGAACGAGGATGCGCGCACCACGAAGATCCCGTTCCTGGCGTTCTACGAGGGCGTCGCGGTGCGGTTGGCCGAGCCGGGGCGGGACTATGCGGCCGGGCAGATCGTGCCGGTCCGGGGCAACGCCTCGGCCGACACCCCCGTGCCCACCGACGCGGTCACGGCCTCGGCCTCGGGCTTGGACCCGAACATCTCCCCGGCCTACGCGAATATCCAGGTCGCCCGGGTGGCCAGGGCTCGCGGCATCTCCCCGGACCAAGTGCGTGCCCTGGTCGCCGCACACACCCGGGGGCGTGATCTGGGATTCCTGGGCGAGCCCCGGGTCGACGTCCTGCGGCTCAACCTGGATCTGGACGGCAAATACCCCTGCTGTGTTTGATGGCCTGCGCTCCGCGCCGGCGTGTTCGCGGCCCCGAAGGCTCGCCGCCTGAGCACTCGAGACTCGGGCTTCGCCCATGCGCTTCGAGTGCGCAACGGCGAGCCGGCCGCGAACGTCGCTCGAAGGCTCACTCAGTGCGGGTACGGCAGTGCGAACACGTTGCGGGCCAGGTGTATTCGACCTTCGATGAGGACGGCCTCGGTATTTCCGGATCGTGCTACTTGCTGAGCGCGCTGCCCTGCAGCCACTGGTTCCACGGCAGGGTCCAGTCGCCGTTGTCCCAGACCTGCAACGCCGGGCCACCGGTGTTGTGCACCTCGACCACGTCACCCAGCATGGAGAAGTTGTAGAACCACTGGGCGTTGGTCTCGTTGAGGTTCAGACAGCCGTGCGAGGTGTTCCGCACACCCTGGGCCGAGACGGTCGAATCCAGCTGGTGCAGATAGATCCCGTCCGCGCTGATCTGGGTGGCCCAGTTGATCGCCTCCTTGTAGCCGAGCCGGGAGTTGACCGGCAGGCCGAAGGTGGAGGAGTCCATTATCACCGGGTTGCCCCGGCCCATCACCGTGTAGGTGCCGGGCATGGTCCAGAAGTAGATCGTCTTACCGTCCACGACCTGCGTGCCGCCCATACCCATCGAGGTCGGCATGGTTCGGATCAGCTTGCCGTTCTCGAAGACCTGCACCTGGTGGGTGTTGTCGTCGGCGATGGAAACGTGCGAGGGGCCGATCGTGAACGACGCCTTCGAATTCTCCTGCCCGTACAGACCGTCGCCCAGCTGTGCGCCGAAGATGTTGGCCTGCACCGTCACCTTGGTCCCGGGCGCCCAGTACTTCTCCGGACGCCAGTGCGCGTTGCGGTCGTCGAGCCAGTACCACGAGCCCTGCACCGGGGGATTGGTCGTCACCGAGAGCTTCTTCTCGGCGGCGGCCTTGTCCGGGATCGACTCGTCGAAGTGCGCGACGATGACTGTCCCGACGCCGTAGGTCCCGCCGTCGATCTCCTTACCACCGGTCGTGGTCAGATACGCCTTGGTCTGGTTGCTCGGGGTGAGCGTGGTGAACGAGGTCTTGGCCTCGGGAATCGGGCCGGTCACCGTGACGCCCTGGGCCGCGACGGAATAGGTGTGGTTGTAACCCAGCGGCTCCGAGGGCTTCCACGCCGTCTTGTCCGGCGTGTAGATGCCGTCGATCTGCTTGCCGTTCTCGTTCGTCATCGTGACCGAGGTGAGTTGCCCCTGTGAGGCACTGACCTCGATCTTGCCGAGCGGGTCCACATTGTTGCCGCCGCCCGGGGTGACCGAGATCTTGGCCGCGGGAGCGCTCGATGCCGGACCCGCCTTGGTGGAGGAACCCGACGACGAGCATGCGGCCAGCAGGGCCACCGCGAGCGTCAGGCACAGCGCGATACCGCCCTTGCCCATGCCGGATCTGATGAGTTTGCTACGAACCCCGCCCTGGTACCGCACGCCTGTAAGGCTGTCGCTCCATACTGGGCGACCTGACATTGTGTGTCTCCTGCGCTTGCCCGTGCGAGCGCGGGTCTTCGCCCCCGCTGCGCACCATTCGCCGAACTGTTCGACGACCAGCTTACGGGGCGCGCGAGAGCGGCGGCACATCGCGGTGATTGCCGTATGTTTCCGGATGCAGTTGTGGGGTACTCCGCTACCTTTGAGCGCACGCTCGGTGGTGCGGAGCCGGCATGTCGGTCGGTTCGGTCCTCCCACGTCGTGACTGTGACCCGGTGTGGCAGCAATCACGTCGCGGTCGTTCGGCGGCAAACGTCAATGTAACAGGCCTATAACGTTTCCGCAGCCCGTCTTCCCGCCGACCGGGTGGTTGATGGCGACGGCCGGATTGCCCTACGTTTACTTCGCGCGGTCCCGGGTATCCACATCTGCGTTGCCCGAAGAGGATGCCGAGCCGGAGGGCGCCCTCGCCGCGTGCCAGCTAGGGATTGGAATATGACTGCGAACCTGATGATCGTGGAGGACGACGACCGGGTCCGCGACGCGCTGCGATTGGCCATGGAGGACGAGGGCTACGACGTAGCCGAGGCCGAAGAGGCCGAGGACGCCCTCGAACATCTGCGCGACAACGGTGCGCCCGATGTGATGATCGTCGACCTGATGCTCGGCAACATGGACGGATTCACCTGTATCCGGGAGATCCGCCGCGATCACGACGTACCGATCATAGTGGTCAGCGCGCGTGACGATACTCACGATGTGGTGGCCGCGCTGGAGGCCGGCGCCGACGACTTCGTGACCAAGCCCTTCGAGATCAAGGAGATCACCGCCCGGATGCGGGCGCTGCGGCGGCGGGCGAATCAGATGGTCGAGCCGCAGGCCCCGCAGGAGCTGGTGCTCGATGCGGATCCCGACGTGCCGCTGATCCTGTCGCCCGAGGCCGGCACCGTGCGCCGCGGCGAGGAGGAGCTGCATCTCACCCTCACCGAATTCCGGCTGCTGTGCGAGCTGGCCGAGACTCCGGGACGGGTGCTCTCGCGCAGTGTCCTGCTCGAAAGGGTCTGGGACCGAGGATTTTTCGGTGACGAGCGGATCGTGGACGTGCACGTGCGCCGGTTGCGCACCAAGATCGAGCGCGATCCGTCCGATCCGGTCATCGTGGTGACCGTGCGCGGGCTCGGCTACCGACTCGATGTGCAGCGCTGACCCGAGCCGACCCACCCCCGAACTGCCGTCGCGTCGCCGGCGGGTGTTGCCCCGCCGGCAGAGCTTGCGCGGACGCGCGGTCATCGCCTTCGCGCTGACCGCGGGCCTGGTCTCCTCGGTGCTGGCGGTTACGGTATCGGTCCTGGACCGCGGTGTCTGGATGGCGTTGATCGCCTGCGCGGTGCTGGGCACCGCGATCGGCGCGATCGTCGGATTGTGGCTGAGCCGGCGGTTGCTCGAACCGTTGCAGCGGGTCACCCGCACCGCGGCCAAGATCGCCTCGGGTGAGCTGGGCACCCGCCTGCCCGATACCGACGACCCCGATCTCGCGCCGACGGTGGACACCTTCAACGCCATGGTCGATTCGCTGCAACGCCGTATCGATCGGGAACATCGGCTGGTCGGCGACGTCAGCCACGAGTTGCGCACCCCGCTGACCACCCTGACCACCAGCGTCGAGGTGATGGCCCGGCACGAGGACGAACTGTCCGAACGCTCGCGCCGGGCGTTGGGGCTGGTCCGGGCCGAACTCGATCATCTGCGCAGGTTGCTCGACGATCTGCTGGCGTTGGCCCGCGTCGAGGCGCGGATACATCGCGCGGACGCCGAACCGCTGTCGGTGCGCGATCTGCTCACCCACACCCTCGATGAGTTGCACTATCGACCCGAATTGTTGACCGTTTCGGCGGACGCCACCGTTATCGGCCGCAAACTCGAGCTCGAACGCGCCCTGGTGAATCTTCTGGAGAATGCCGAAAGGCACGGCGGCGGCGCGGTCGCGATCACCGCGGATCCGGTGGGACATGACGTCGTCATTACGGTCGACGACGCCGGGCCGGGCGTCGCGCCGGAGGATCGCGAACGCATATTCGATCGTTTCGTCACGGTTCGCCGGTCCCGGCGTTCGGGAACCGGAACCGGGATCGGTTTGGCGCTGGTCGCGGAAACGATTGCCGCGCATGGTGGAAACGTCGTTTGCACGGATCGCCCGGGCGGTGGCGCGCGATTCGTCGTGACTATGCCGGCAAGTGACGAAACTCACGGAAAATAATCCTGTAACACAACCGTAAAGTAACGGACCGGGTTGGCTCAAAGTTCGGTGGGAATCCTTTAGAGGTGATGCAGACACGAACGCGGAGCACCACATTGAGCACGCATTCCGATGAAGGCAGCAAGCACCGAGACCGGGCCGATTCCTCGGTGGTGATTCGTTCCCCCAGAATCGGCGACGGCGCCCCCATGTGGCGGATCGCAGTGGATTCCCAGGTACTGGATGCCAATTCGAGCTATGCCTATCTCCTGTGGTGCCGGGATTTCCGATCCACATCGGTTGTCGCCGAAATCGACGGTGACATCGCGGGGTTCGTCACCGGATATCTGCGTCCCGAAGCACCGGAGGTGGTTTTTGTCTGGCAGGTGGCCGTCGACCACGCCTACCGCGGCCGCGGTATCGGCGTGGCGATGCTGGACCACCTGGTGAATGATGCAGCAGAACATGGTATTTCGACCCTCGAGACCACGGTCTCGCCGGACAACGAGGCATCAGTGGCGATGTTCGCCTCGCTCGCGCGCCGACGTGGCGCGCAAATGATTCGCGAGTCGTTGTTCGCACCCGAAGACTTTCCGGACGGGCATGAGCCCGAAGACCTGTACCGGATCTCGCCGCTGCGAAACAGTGGCGATCACATCACGGAGGATCACGGATGACCACCGCCGAACTGACTATTTTCGAGTCGCTGGAATCGAACGTTCGCGGATACTGCCGGGCGTGGCCCACATTGTTCGACTCTGCTCAGGGCTCGTGGCTGCGGGATGCCGGCGGCCGGGAATATTTGGACTTCTTCGCGGGCGCGGGCGCGCTGAACTACGGGCACAACAACCCGGTCCTCAAGGAAGCGCTGCTGGATTACATCGCGCGCGACGGAATTACGCACGGACTGGATATGTCCACCGTTGCCAAGCGGGAACTGCTCGAGGCGGTCGAGCAGATTCTGCTGGAGCCGCGCGGGCTGGACTACAAGGTTCAGTTCCCTGGCCCGACCGGAGCGAACGCCGTGGAATCGGCGCTGAAACTGGCCCGGAAGATCACCGGCCGCACCACAATTCTGAACTTCACCAACGCGTTTCACGGCATGACTCTCGGCGCATTGTCGGTGACCGGTAACGCCGCCAAGCGCGCCGGTGCGGGAGTGCCTCTGGTGCACGTGAATCCGATGCCTTACGACGGTTATGTCGACGGCGTGGACTTCACCTGGATGGAGCGCGTGCTGGACGACAATTCCTCGGGCGTCGACAAGCCCGCCGCGGTGATCGTGGAAACGGTGCAGGGCGAGGGCGGTGTCAATGTCGCGCGGCACGAATGGCTGCGCGCGCTGGCCGGACTGTGCGCGGCGCGGGGCATCCTGCTCATCGTCGACGACGTGCAGATGGGCTGCGGCCGCACCGGCCCGTTCTTCTCGTTCGAGACCGCGGGCATCACTCCCGACATCGTCACGCTGTCCAAGTCGATCAGCGGCTACGGCATGCCGCTGGCGCTGGTGCTGATGCGCCGCGAACTCGACCAGTGGGCTCCCGGAGAGCACAACGGCACGTTCCGCGGCAACAATCCGGCATTCGTGACCGCCAAGGTTTCGCTCGAGCATTTCTGGACCGACCGAAAGCTCGAGGAGTCCACCGGTCGCAAGGGCGAGCGGATCAGCGAATCCTTCCGCGCACTGGCCGACGCGCATGCGGGAGTGAGCACTCGCGGTCGCGGTCTGGTCCAGGGTTTGGTCTTCGAGGATGCCTCGCAGGCGAGTAAAGTCTGCCGCGTCGCCTTCGAGAAGGGACTGATCGTGGAGACCTCCGGTGCCGAGGACCAGGTGATCAAGCTGCTTCCGCCGCTGACGATCACCGACGACGAACTCGACCACGGCTTGAAGATCATCACCGACGCCGTGCACACCATCCGGGAAGGCCGCTGAACATGATCGTTCGTACCACTGCTGAAATCACCGGCACCGACCGTGACGTCGCCCAGGAGCGGTGGCGCAGCAAGCGCATCGTGCTGGGAGGTGACGGCGTCGGATTCTCGTTCCACGAGACCACGATCGAGCCGGGCACCGAGCACGTGTTCCACTACCAGAACCATGTGGAGGCGGTCTGGGTCGTCGAGGGCGAGGGCAAGCTCTACGACCTCACGAACGACCGGACCTACGACTTGGCCCCCGGCACCATGTATCTGCTCAACGGGCACGAACGCCATCGTGTCGAGACTCGTACGCAGATGCGGATGCTGTGTGTGTTCAACCCGCCGGTCACGGGCCAGGAGGTGCACGACGAGAACGGTGTCTATCCCTTGGTCACCGTTCCGGATCTGTAAGGAGGAATCTGCCGGATGACGTTGGCCGACAATCGAATCGACCGCTACCCGACCCGAACTCCGTCGCCGGAGGCGGTGATGGACCGGCTCGACCCCACGGTGTGGGGCGGGCCGGAGTCGGGTGCGTTCGAATCGTTGGCGAGCTTCGAATCGGACGGGTACTCGATCATCGACGAATTGCTGACGACCGCGGAGGTCGCGGACTTTTCCGCCGAGATCGACCGACTCGCGAGTGATCCGGAGTTGCGATCGGATGAACGGGTGATCGTCGAGAAGAAGTCGAACCGCGTGCGGTCGATCTTCGAGGTGCACCGGATCAGCTCCAAGGTGGCCGAGCTGGTGCGCGATCCCCGCGTCATCGAGCTGGCCCGGCACGTACTGGGTTCGGATGTGTACATCCACCAGAGCCGCGTCAACTACATGCCGGGTTTCGAGGGCACCGGATTCTATTGGCATTCGGACTTCGAAACCTGGCATGCCGAGGACGGGATGCCCGCGCCGCGGGCGGTGAGCCTGTCCATCGCGCTGACCGACAACTACCCGTTCAACGGCAGCCTGATGGTGATGCCCGGATCGCACCGCACCTTCGTGCCGTGCCAGGGCGCCACTCCGGCCGACCACTACCGGGAATCGTTGCAGGAGCAGCAGATCGGCGTGCCCTCGCACGAGCACATCAGTGATCTGGCGGAGAAGCACGGAATCGCGCAGTTCACCGGCGCCCGCGGCTCGGCACTGCTGTTCGACTCGAACCTCATGCACGGTTCGGCCAACAACATCACCCCGTTCCCGCGCTCGAACATCTTCCTGGTGTTCAACAGCGTCGAGAACACCCTGGTGGAACCATATGCCGCGCCGCGGCCGCGGCCGACGTACATCGCGGCACGGGACTTCGATCCGATTCGCTGATCTCGTGCGCCGAATGCCCTTCTCGCCCCGGATATCTCGGGCCAGAAGGGCATTCGGCTGTCCGGGCGGGGCGACGATTCGCCTCAGAACAACGTCATGGGCGAGTCCTGCTGCGGCCTGGGCAGCGGGTCGAGTCCGGGCACCAGCGTGCGCATCTGCTCGTGGAAGCGCCGGGCCAGGTCCAGTGCGGCGGCATTGTCGGGGGTATGCACGAAAACCGTGGGCGAGCGGCCATCTCGCAACCATTCGGCTACCACTTCGGTCCACGGCTGCCAGCCCGCGATGGTGGCCTCGGCATCGTCGCGGCCGTGGTAGCGCACGATCGGGAATTCGGTGAGCGCTCGATCGCGACGGGGCAGTCGCGGCTTCTTGCCCCACGCCTCGCGCTCACCCGCGCTGACCGGTCGGGCGGCGAAAAGCGTTGTGGTGTCGAAGGGTATCCACTCCGCGCCGACGCGATTCAGGACGTACTCCAGTTGCCGCACCGCGCGCTCGTCGGTGAAGAAGGCGGGGTGGCGGACCTCGACGGCGCTGCGGCATTCGCGGGGGAGCCGGCGCAAGAATCCGGCCAGCACGCCGAGATCGGTGGGCCCGAACGAGGCCGGCAGCTGTACCCACAGCGCGTGTACGCGCGGGCCGAGCGGTTCCGTGGCAGCCAGGAAGGCGTTCAGTTCGGCCTCCGCGCCGTTCATCCGGCGTTCGTGGGTGATGACCCTCGGCAGTTTCACCACGAAGCGGAACTCGGGCGGGGTCTGGCGGGCCCAGGACGCCACGGTGGTCCGCGCCGGAATCGCGTAGAAGGTGGTGTTGGTCTCCACGGCGTCGCACCAACCGGCGTAGCCGCGCAATCGTTCCCGCGGATCGGGCTGCCGCTCCTGCCAGGCGGTGTGCGTCCACTGCGCACATCCCACGGACAATCGCATCCGTCGACGTTAGCGCGTGCGAGCCCGGGGACCGGAATCCGTTCCCCGGCATCGCGTCGCGGGCGGTATGTGTGCGCGCGGCGATCTCGACCGAGCGAGGGCGCCGGATCCGTCCCATCCGCCGGATCCGGCGCCGCCCCGATCCCGGCAGGGCCGGATCAGGGACGGGTCAGTGCGGCGTAGCGCGCGATGTGCTGGTCGGCGGTGCCCCATTCGTACTGAATCGCGGTGAGCCGCTTGAAGAAGTGGCCGATCGCGAGTTCCTCGGTCATACCCATCGCGCCGTGCAACTGCACCGCGTTCTGGCCCACGAACCGGGCCGCGCGGCTGATCGTCGCCTTGGCCGCGGCCGCGGCGCGGGCGCGATCGTCCTTCAGCGCGCCGAGCTTCAAGGTCACCAGATACGGTGCGGCGACGGCCTGTTCGAGGTCGAGGTGCATCTCCACCATGCGGTGCTGCAACACCTGGAAACTCCCGATCGGCACGCCGAACTGACGGCGCTGCTTGGCGTATTCGACCGTGTCGGCCAGCACGCGGCGCATCGCGCCCACCGCCTCGGCCGCGATCGCAGCGATCGCCTCGTCGGCGGCGGTGGCCAGCGAATCGTCCGCCGCCCCTTCCGATCCCAGCAGCGCGTCGGCCGGTACGCGGACGGCGTCGAGGGTGACGTCGGCCGCGCGACGTTCGTCGATGGTGCGGTAGGAGTTCGAGGTGAGCCCGGACGCACCGGCCTCCACCAGGAACAGCGACACCCCGGTCGCATCGGGGGTGCGCGCGGTCACCAGCAGGTGGGTGGCCAGGGGAGCGCTGGTCACGACGGTTTTGGCGCCGTCGAGAACCCACTCGTCTCCGTCGCGGCGGGCGGTGGTCGAGACCTTCGCGAGGTTGTAGCCCGAATCGGCTTCCAGGGCGGCCAGGGCGGTGATCACCTCGCCGGAGACGATGCCGCGCAGCAGCTCTTGCGCGCGTGCGCCACCGGCGCGTCGCAGCAGTCCCGCGCCGACCACGACGGTGTCGACGTAGGGTTCCACGACCAGCGCCCCGCCGAAAGCCTCTGCGATGATGAGCGTTTCGACCGGCCCGCCGTCGAAACCGCCGACCTGCTCGGGCAGTGCCGCGCCGAGAATGCCGACCTCTGTGGCGAAGGCGCGCCAGATCTCCGGCTGCCAGCCGATCCCCACCCGGGCCGCGGACCGGCTCTTGTCCAGGTCGTATCGCGCCGCCAGGAATTCGGTGACGGTATCGCGCAGCAACTGTTGTTCCGCGGTGTATTCGAAGTCCATCTCAGATTCCGTCCGTCACAGGCCCAGGCCGGCCTTGGCGATGATGTTGCGCTGAATTTCGTTGCTGCCGGCGTAGATCGATCCGGCGCGGTCGTTGAAATAGCGCAGCGGCGCGGCCGCCTGCCATTCCTCGCCGCTGAGGTAGCCGTCGGCGGGCGGTATGAAATCGGCCACCGGACCGCCGGGCATCGCGGCGTGCGGCTGATAGGCGCGGCCGCGCGGGCCGGCCGCCTCGAGGATCAGTTCGGTGAGCTGCTGGCTCAGTTCGGTGCCGAGCACCTTGAGCGTCGAGGCGGCCGGGCCCGGGTCCTTACCGCGCGAAATCGCCGACATGGTGCGGTATTCCAGGATCTCCAGCACATCCGCGCGGATGCGGATATCGGCCAGCTTGGCCGCGAACGCCGGATCGTCCAGTAGCGCATCGCCGTTCGGGCCGGGCTGGGAGACCGCGTGGGCGGCAAGGGATTCGGCCATGACCTGCAGGGCCGGGCCCATCGCGCCGCCGCGCTCGAAGTTGAGCAGGTACTTGGCCACGGTCCAGCCGTCGTCGATGCGGCCCAGCACGTTGGCCTTGGGCACCCGCACCGCGTCGAAGAACACCTGGTTCTGCACCTGCTCGCCGGAGGTCATGACCAGCGGGCGCACCTGGATGCCGGGGGTGTTCATATCGATCAGAAGGAAGGTGATGCCCTGCTGTTTGCGTTCCAGTTTCGAGGTGCGGACCAGGGCGAAGATCCAGTTCGCCTCGGTGGCGTGCGTGGTCCAGATCTTGCTGCCGGTGACGATCAGATCGTCGCCGTCCGAGACCGCGGCCATGCTCAGCGAGGCCAGGTCCGAACCGGCCTCGGGCTCGGAATAGCCCTGGCAGAAGAAAACCTCACCGGTCAGGATGCCGGGCAGGAAGTAGTTCTTCTGCTCCTCGGTGCCGAAGGCGATGATGGCGTGCGAGACCATCCGGATGCCCATCGGCGACAGCAGCGGGGCGCCGGCCAGGGTGGACTCGCGCTCGAAGATGTAGTGCTGGGTCAGGCTCCACGGACATCCGCCGTGCTCCACCGGCCAGGCCGGGGCGGCCCAGCCGCGGGCGTGCAGGATGTGCTGCCACTGCATGCTGGCCTCGTGGTCGGGGTACACGCTCGTCGCCAGGCGCCCGGCGCGGCGTATCTCGGGGGTCAGATGCTCGTCGAGGAAGTCTCGTACCTCGTCGCGAAACGCCAGATCGGCGGGTGACCAGTCCAGATCCACGAAGAACTCCTTGGTCGATAAGTGGAGCTCTACCTTCTCATTTGTTGCCCACCGAACGCAAATGGCCGTTAACTTAGCGATATCTATTGACATTCCACTGTGGAGGCATAATCTTGTTATTACATTCCACTTTGGAACATTGGAACATGAATCTCGCTGAAAGGGACAGCTGATGGACATCACGTCCGGAACCCGCGCCGACGATGCCGAGCGGCAGCAGGTCGCCGATCTGCTGGCCCGGCACCTGGGCGCGGGGCGCATCGATCTGACCGAATACGACCAGCGGGTCGCGCGGGTGTGGGCCACCGCCACCCGCGAGGATCTGCGGCTCGTACTCGCCGATCTGCCGGATCTGGCGGCCGAACCGCCCGCGGGCACGGCGGCGGCGAACCGGGGTGCGCGCATCCCGGTCTGGCAGCGCATCGAGGGTGCGGCCTGGCTGGGGGTGAGCGTGCTGTGCCTGGTCATCTGGAGTCTGATCTGTCTCGGGCTGGGCCGATTCAGCTACCCGTGGCCGATGTGGGTGATCGGGCCGTGGGGCGTCGCGCTCGCGTTCCGGGCGCTGACCGGCTGGGAGGCGCGCGGCTGCCGCAAGCGCGGCCTGGCCGGGTGAGCCGGGCCGGCGAGCGGTCCGCCAGCCTGGCGTATCCGCGGCTATCGCACGGCAGCAGGTAGATTGGCGTGCTGTGCACCTGAAGAGCCTGACGCTGAAGGGGTTCAAATCCTTCGCGTCCGCTACGACGCTTCGCCTCGAACCGGGGATCACCTGTGTGGTCGGTCCCAACGGTTCGGGTAAGTCGAATGTGGTCGACGCGCTCACCTGGGTGATGGGCGAGCAGGGTGCCAAAGCGCTGCGCGGTGGCAAGATGCAGGACGTCATCTTCGCCGGAACCGCCGGACGCGCGCCGCTGGGGCGCGCCGAGGTCACGCTGACCATCGACAATTCCGATGGCGCGCTGCCGATCGACTACTCCGAGGTGTCCATCACCCGCCGGATGTTCCGGGACGGCGCGGGCGAATACGAGATCAACGGCAGTTCGTGCCGCCTGATGGATGTGCAGGAACTGCTGAGTGACTCGGGTATCGGCCGGGAGATGCACGTCATCGTGGGGCAGGGCCAGCTGTCGGCGATCCTGGAGTCGCGTCCCGAGGACCGGCGCGCCTTCATCGAGGAGGCCGCCGGTGTGCTCAAACACCGCAAGCGCAAGGAGAAGGCGGTCCGCAAGCTCGAGGCCATGCAGGCCAATCTGGCGCGGCTGACCGACCTGACCACCGAATTGCGCCGCCAGCTCAAGCCGCTGGGCCGGCAGGCCGAGGTGGCACGGCGGGCGGCCACCGTGCAGGCGGATCTGCGTGATGCGCGGCTGCGCCTTGCCGCCGACGATCTGGTCGCCCGCCGTCGCGATCTGGAGAGCCAGGAGAGCAAGCAGGCCTACGCCCGCGAACAGCAGATCAACGTTCAGGCCGAACTCGACGCCGCCAATGCCGCACTCGCCCAACAGGAATTCCAGCTCTCCAAGCTGACGCCAGGAGCGGAGGCCGCCGCGCAGACCTGGTTCCAGCTCTCCGCGCTGGTGGAGCGGGTCAACGCGACCATTCGCATCGCCCGCGACCGCGCCCGCAACCTGACCATCGAGCAGCCCACCGGCACCGGGCGCGATCCCGAACAGCTCGAGGCCGAGGCCGCGCGAGTGGAGGCCCAGGAGGCCGAACTGCTCGAGGCGGTCGAGATCGCCGCCGAGACCTTGGAGTCCGCCCGCGATCAACTGCACGAACGCGAACAGGCCGCCAAGGCCGCCGAACAGGCGCATCTGGCCGCGGTGCGGGCCATCGCCGATCGCCGCGAGGGTCTGGCCCGGCTGTCCGGCCAGGTGGACACCCTGCGCTCGCGGGCGCAATCGGCCGAGGGGGAGATCGCCCGGCTGTCGATCTCGTTGACCGAGGCGCGGGCCCGCGGCGAGGCCGCCGAGGACGAATTCGAGCGCGTACAAAGCGAATTGGGCGAGCTGGACGCCGGTGAAGAGGGGTTGGACGCCGCCTACGAACACGCCGCGCAGGCGTTGGCCCAGGCCGAGGAGCGCGTCACCGAACTGCGTGAGCGGGATCGGGAGGCGAGCAAGAAGGTCGCCTCGCTCGGCGCGCGGATCGAGGCGTTGACCATGGGCCTGGCCCGCCGTGACGGCGCGGCCTGGCTGCTCGAGCACCGCGCCGAGGGGCTGCTCGGACCGCTGTCGGGAGTTCTGCAGGTGCACAACGGTTTCGAAGCAGCGGTCGCCGCCGCGCTGGGACCGCTGGCCGATGCGATCACCGCCGAGTCCGGCGGCACCGCGCACGCGGCGCTGCGGGCGTTGAAGGAGGCCGACGGCGGACGCGCCGCGGTGGTGTACGGCGATGCGGCACTGCCGGATTCGGCCTGTGCCGAGCTGCCCGCCGGGGCGCGGCGGCTGATCGACGTGGTGGACTGCCCGGAACACATGCGCGGCGCAGTCGTGGCACTGACCGCGGGCACCGTGGTCGTGGACGATCTGCCCGCCGCGGCCGAATTGCTCTCCGCGCGACCGGAATTGCGCGTGGTCACGCGCGATGGCGATGTGACCGGGTCGGGCTGGCTGCTCGGCGGTTCGGACCGCGCGCCCAGTCAGCTCGAGATCCAGGCCGATATCGACTCGGCGGCAGCGGAACTCGCGTCCTGGCAGCGCCGGGCCGAGGAACTCGAGGCGGCGCTGTCGGGCGCGCTGGCCGAGCAGACCGATCGCAAGGAAGCCGTCGACCAGGCACTGCTCGCGTTGCACGAATCCGATCAGGCGCTGGTCGCTATCTACGACCGGCTGGGCCGGTTGGGTGAGGCCGCACGCAACGCGCAGCGCGAATGCGAGCGCCTGCTGACCCAGCGCGACGACGCCGAGACCGCGCGGGACGACAACTCGGAGAAACTGGCCGAGCTCGAGGAACGGCTGCGGCGCGTGGAATCCGAACAGTCCGGGCTGGATTCGGACGATGATGCCGGAACCGAGACCGCCGGACAGCATCGCGAGGAGGCCGCCGCCGCACTGGCGGAGGCTCGCGCGATGGAGGTGGAAGCGCGGCTGGCCGTGCGCACCGCCGAGGAACGCGCGGAATCGGTTCGGGGCAAAGCTGATTCGCTGCGTCGCGCGGCCCGCGCCGAACGCGAGACCCGGGCGCGCGCCGAACGCGCCCAGGCCGCGCGCCGGCAGGCCGCAGCGGTCGCCTCGGTGGTCGCCGAATCCGCGGAACGCGTTGCCGCCGAGCTGGAATCGGTTGTCGCCGAAGCTTCCGCGCGCCGCGACGAACTGGTTCGCCGCCGTACCGAATGCGCCGGGCAGGTCGACCAGATCAAGGAACGCACTCGCGCGCTCACCACTCAGCTGACCCAGCTGACCGACGCGGTGCATCGCGACGAGGTCGCCCGCGCCGAGGCCGCGTTGCGGATCGAACAGCTCGAAGCGACCATCGGCGAACAGTTCGGCATGGCCCTGGACGCGCTGATCGGCGCATACGGCCCGGATGTGCCGACCCCGCCCTCGGCGCTGGAGTGGCAGGAGTACGAGCAGGCCAAGGAGCGCGGCGAGGCGGTCAGCGAACCGCAGCCGATGCCGTACGACCGGGCCACCCAGCAGCGCCGCGCCAAACGCGCCGAGAAGGACCTCACCACCCTCGGTAAGGTGAATCCGCTTGCGCTGGAAGAGTTCGCGGCGCTGGAGGAACGCTACAACTTCCTGTCCACCCAGCTCGACGACGTGACCAAGGCGCGGCAGGATCTGCTCGACGTGGTCGCCGAGGTGGATGCGCGCATCCTGCAGGTGTTCACCGAGGCGTGGGAGGATGTGGAGCAGGAATTCGTCGGCGTCTTCGCCAAACTGTTCCCCGGTGGCGAGGGACGGCTGCTGCTCACCGACCCCACCGATATGCTCACCACCGGTATCGAGGTGGAGGCGCGTCCGCCGGGTAAGAAGGTCAAGCGCCTGTCGCTGCTGTCCGGCGGTGAGAAATCGCTGACCGCGGTCGCTCTCCTGGTCGCCATCTTCCGCGCCCGCCCGTCGCCGTTCTACGTGATGGACGAGGTCGAGGCCGCCCTCGACGACACCAATCTGCGTCGCCTGATCGGCCTGTTCGAGCAACTGCGCGAGAAGTCCCAGCTGATCGTCATCACGCACCAGAAACCGACCATGGAGATCGCCGACGCCCTCTACGGCGTGAGTATGCGCGGTGACGGCATCACCCAGGTCATCTCCCAGCGGCTACGGGGCGAGAGCCTGCCCGCCACTCCGGAACTCCAGCGCGTCGAGTAGCCGCGAACCCGCCCGGCTCGAACCGTTCGCCGCAGTCCATGCGGTCGTCGGGGGTTGCTGCGACCGGAGTCACGCGTCGGCGCGGATCGCTTCCATCGTCAGGAACGCCTGCACGCACATCGGCCAGATCTGCCGACCGAACCCTTGTGGAACTACGGCTGGTTATCCACCGCTTGGCCACGCTGGGGTCGAGCCGAGCCGCCGAATCCCGGTTTTGGCAGTCGCCTGGTGTTCGCCAGCGTTGAGTGGTGGTGTGTGATGTTTCTTCGGCCGGTGTGGTGCTGCTGGTCGAGCTGGGCCGCTGAGTCCTGGTTTTGGCAGTCGGTGGGTGTTGGCGAGCGTCGGGCGGTGGTATGTGATGTTTCTTCGGCCGGATTGGTGCTGCCCGTCGAGCTGGACCGCCGAACTCGAGCTTTCGCAGTCGGCGGGTGTTCGCGAGCCGTCGTCCGGTGGCGCCTGATGTTTCTGGCCGATGTGGTGCTGCTGGTCCAGTTGGGCTGCCGGATGCCGGATTGGGCAGGTGGCCGACGTTCGCGAATCGTCGAGCGGTGACGCCCGAGGTGCTCAGCGACCGGGGTGGTGCTGCCGGTAGAGCCAGGATCGGGTCTGCGTGGTGACCAGGTCGAGCAGGTCCTGCTGGGCGATGTTCATGTCGAAGTTGTGCAGGCCCCAGCTCGGGTTCGGCAGGGCAGGCAGGGCGGTTGCGGGCGGGAGGCCGTTGCCGCTGCCCTCGATCATCAGCACGCGGGGTCCGGCGGTGGTGCAGTGGCCGCGGTAGCCGGTCACGACGAGGCCGGCGATCATGGCGTGCAATCCGCTGTCGGTACCGGAGCCCAGCGCGGCCGGATCGGTGCACAGCACCTCGTAGCCCGGGCCGTAGGGGAGTCCGTCGCGGGTGCCGGTGGTGTTCGGCTCGGTCGGCGTCATCCCGAATCGGGTGTCCGGGGGCGGCATGGCCGCGTAGGTGGAATAGGCGATTACGCAGCCGGTTTGCGCATTGTCGGTGCACGCCGGGATCGAGCTGAAATCGCCGCCGGTCAGCGCGCCCGGCCGCACCAGCACGTTGGCGCCGGGGAGGATGGCAGAGAGCAGCAACCGCTGCTGCGGAGTCGCGTCGATCCGTTTGCGGATCAGGATTCGCAGCATGATCGCCCCTTGCGAATGTCCGATCAAGACCACGCCGCGCCCGTGGTTCTCGTGTGCCAGGTATTCCTCCCAGGCGGCCTGGACGTCGTCGTAGGCGACGTCCGAGGCGGCGACGCGTGGTGTGCGTGGCGGGCCGGCCGGGCCGAGCAGGGTGCCCTGCCGGTACATCGGCGCCCAGATATTGCAGCGGCCGTCGAACGGTGCGACCTGGTCGGCCGCCACCGCGCGCTCCTCGGGCCCGACGGTCAGGTCCGCGTTCGCTGTCCGCTGCAGCGATACGGTCGGGTAGACGTAGAAGCAGTCCACCGGGGCATCGGTACCGCCACCACACGGGTCATCGGCCTGCCCGGGGCGGCACAGCCACACCGTCGGCGTCGCGTCGGCGGTCGCCGGGGGTGTGGCGAACCACCCGCCGGCCATCATCAGCGCGGCGGCCACGCCGATACGACGCAGTCGGCCCCGGACTCGCCCGGGGGCCGGACATCTGCGGTATCGTGCCGCGAATATCACGGCCTCCCAACGGATTCCATGCGCAGAACCGGCCGGTCGTCGAGCATGCGGCGCAGCCCGGCGTCGAGCGGCCAGGAGAACACCAGATCATGTCCGAACCTGTCGTCCACCGCGGCGGCCGATCCCGGCCGCAATGGTGTGACCCGCACCCGATCGACGATCGGCTCGAACAGCGACGTCGGCGTGGCCAGGTAATAGAGCGCTCCGGACGACTTCGCCGACGGCGTGGTCCGCAACCTGGCGGAATACACCAGTCCCCGCGCGGTGACCAGCAAACACTCCGAGGTGATGGCGATGTCGACGGCGTCCTGAACGCCCCACTCGATCGCGGCGCGGCGGCCGTGCAACAGCCGCCACTCGGCGTCGTCGGCGAGGAGCCTCTCGATGTCGTCTCGGCGCATGCGCGGGGACAGCGCGACGCCGGTCCCGAAACATTGCTGCAGGACCTCGTCGCAGAACTCGAACGACTGCTGGTTCATCGTGTGCTCCTCGGTCTCGCCGCGATCCGCGGCCGGACCACGCAATATCGGCATTCGCTTCGGCTGAATCGCCGGTTCATCGCGGTGAAGTCGACGACTCGCTCTGACGTCACTGTGGAAAGGGCGGAATCCGGATCCCGCTCGACTACAGCCTAATAGCCGGGGGTGTGCCAGTGCACTGTTCC
>CBJNFW010000144.1:0-20927 GCA_966435935.1 uncultured Nocardia sp. | reverse complement strand
CTCGCGACACCGGCGATGAGGAAGGAGACCAGCACCGCCGGTCCGGCGTTCTTATTCGCCACCTCACCCGCGAGACTGAAGATTCCCGCGCCGATGATGCCGCCGATGCCGATCGTGGTCAGCTGCCACAGGCCCAGAACCCGTTTCAAGCCACCGGATTCGTGCTCCTCGATCTGGTCTATGGGTTTGCGCCGGAAGAACTCGCCCCGGCCCGATGAGCTGCGCGGGAAAAGATTGCGCATGACTGAACTACCTGGCATGTGCTGCTCCTTGTACTACCTGATCGGGGCAGTGTAAATGTGAGCGGTAACACCCAGATTGTCCGCTTTCATGAATGAAATCGGGCGGTTTCGTCGGATCGGACAAGCAGATCGCGGGGCGCATCTGCATGCCGACGCTGCCGCGGGGCGGATTCCAGCCGGTTCAGGCCGGTTCGTAGGTCACGGTGATGGTGGTCCATCCGCCGACGTGGATGCGATCACCGCTGTGCAGCGGAACCGGCGTGCCGGGCGGGATCAGATCATCGACGCCGTTCAGGCTGGTCCCATTGGTGGAGCCCAGATCGGTGACGGTGAGTACATCGCGGTCGATGTGGATCCGCGCGTGCGAGCGGGATACGCCGATGTCCACCGGAGCGATGCCGAGATCGATCTCGGGCAGGACCCCCTGCGACACGCTGCGCTTGCCGATCAGGAAATCGTTGCCGCGCAACATGATCCGGCGGTCGGGATAGTAGCCGGGGAATTCCACCCGTTCGGCGTCCGGGCCTTTGCGGGCCAGCATCCGCTGGTAGAGATCGCGGTCCGCCGCGACGGTTGCCACCCAGACGAGTTCTCCCACCGGGGCGTTCGGGACGGAACTGCCGTATTCGACTGTCGGCGCGGCAGTTTCGGATACCGCGACCGCAGAACCGGCCTGCGCCGGGACCGATCCGGCCGCGGGCAGTGCCGAATCATGGCCGCACACCTCACAGAACCGCGCCGAGATCGGCGCACCGCACGCCGGACACGGCAGCGGCGCCGCGGCCGGCCGAGCCGGGGGCGGGCCGCTGCTCATGGCCGCCCCGCAGACGTCGCAGTAATCGGTGGCGGCGGACGAGTGACCATCGGGACAGGCGGGCAACTAGGACTCCTTCCGCACCCGGGCGGTCTTGGTCGAACGCGCGTCCAGCGCCATCTCGTCGAAGGTGTCGACATCGTGCCGCAGCCGAACCGTGCCGGTGTGGTCGTCCACCTCGACGACATTGCGCAGGAGCTTGGCGGTGCCCTCGTTTCCGGACTCGGCGGCCAGTTCCACCGCTCGCCGCAACTTCGCCGTCGCGGTGTGCAGATCGCCCTGTTTGCGGGCGACGAGGCCCTCCTGCACCGCCTCGGCGAGTTCGGCCTGACCGGTGTAATGCGCGACGCGACGGCTGATCCGGGCGGACAACTCGCTGTCGGTGGTCCACACCGCCTTCACCAGCCCCTGGCCCACCACCTCCTCCCCGGCCACCACGCTGATCCGGGCGGCCAGCTTCTCCCGGCCGGGTGCGGCCGGATCGAGGCGGACCTGCACGTGATAGTCGCGTTCCTCGGCGCCCCACGAGCCCAGCGGGTAGTCACCGATCTGCGCGGCCGTCTCGCGACGTCGACCGGAAATGTCCTCGATGGTGGGCGCGACCTGCTTGACGAACCGCACCTCGGCGCCCGCGGGCGTCCAGACCCGCAGGGCCATTTCGGGAATCGTGCGCCCCATCGAAGCCCGGGTCAGCGCCTGGAAGTCGGCGGTCAGCTCCGAACCCTGTTTGACCACGTCGACCGAGCCGAGCAGCCCGGAGGCGACGGTACGCAGTTCCGCCACGACGTAGTTGGTGCCCACACCGCGGCAGTCACAGGTGAACAGGCCCGCCGACTGCCGGATCTCATCGAGCAGATGCGCGGGTTCCTCGTGCTCGTTCTTACCGTCGGTGAGCAGGATGGCATGGGCCATCGCCCCGGGATACTGCCCGGCGACCTGGCGCGCCACGCCCAGCCACATTCCCATCGCGGTACCGCCGTAGGGGCGCAATGTGTCCAGGGCATGCCTTGCGGCGGTGCGTGATTCGCGATCCGCGCGCCGCAGCGGTCCGCGCGCGGGGAAGATCACCTCGCCGACGTGGGTGCCCTTCACGATGGCGAACAGGGTGCCGTCGGGCATCTCGTCCAACGCGGCGAGGGTGGCCGCGCGGGCCCCGGCGAACCGGTCACCGGCCGCCATCGATCCGGAACAGTCGATGATGATGATCTCCACGCGCTCGCGTGCCGGTGCGGCCACCGCGAACCCCGCACCCGCCGCCACGGTGACGACCGCGTCCACGGTGTCCGCCCCCTCGGCCAGGTATTGATTCTGGTCGACGACGACCGAAATGCCCTCCGCCGCAGCTGAACTCATGCCTCGCCTCCTCGCCCCCAGGGCATGCCGACCGGCGCCAGCGCGACGGTGATGTTGTCACCGCCACCGGCGGCCAGGGCGAATTCGACCAACTCGCGAGCGGACCCGGTCGCGTGCGTCGCCGTCGCGGTGGCGACCGAGGCGATGCCGGCCGGATCGGACAGATAGTTCCACAGCCCGTCGCTGCACAGCAGCAGCAGACCGGGACCGCGCACCCGCAGCGACCGCACCCGGGTATCCGCGGCCTTGTGCTCGGAATCCGCACCCAGCCAACGCACCAGCGCGTGCGCGCGCGGATCCTGCATGGCCGCCTCCTCGTCCATCACGCGCGCGTCTACCAGCGCCTGCGCCCAGGAGTCGTCGATGGTCAGCCGCTGCGACGGTGGCATACCGCGCGCGTCGTCCGGGCACAGCCAATAAGCCCGGCTGTCACCCACATTCGCGACTGTGATCTCGAATTCGCCTGCTCCGCAGGCGCGCAGCACCGCGGCCACGTAGGTGCAGGACGGGGAGTGCCCCGCACCGGTGGACACGTCCCGGACGGCCTGGAACGCGGCCTCCAGACCAGCCATGACCGCGTCTTTGGTGGTGCGGTCGGCTGCCCGCCCGAACAGGCACGTTTCCACCCCGCCGCGCACAGCGGCCCGGGCCGCCAGATGCGGATCCCCGTAGGTGGACACGCCGTCGCAGACTGCGATCACGAGCGTGGGCCCGGAGGGCTCGTCCAACAGCGCCGCGGCGACCGCGTCCTCGTTGCGGGCGTGCACCAGTCCGCGATCGGTGATCAGTTGCACCGCACCGAGGTCGGCTTCGCTGCGGTCGGGCGGGCGACGCAACCCGCCGCATGCCGCGCAGTAGCCGTCGGCGTCGAAATCGGCCGCGCCGCAGTCCTCGCAGACCGCCGCGGGATCGATGGTGAGGTCCGGCAGCACCGCGCGGGTGATGGCCAGTTCACGCCCGCACTGTTCGCAGAAGCGGTCGGCGGCGCCGACGCCGGCCCCGCATTCCGGGCAGTGCCGATCCACCGCGCCGCTCACAGCATCGTCCTCGGGCGGATCCGGTTGGCGTTGTCGACCAGTTCGATTCGGCCCCAGAGATCTCCGGCGTCCCGGGCCAGATCTCGATAGCAGCTCTCCAGCCCCGAACGCACACCGGCGAGGTCCAGGTCACGGCCGAGGAGAGGTTCGGACGAGGTCGCGGCATGGCCGGCGGACAGCCAGGTCAGGGCGGCGTCCAGCACAACCCTGCGAACCTGCGCGGCACGATGTTTCGATTCGATGACGAGCCTTTCGATCCGGCTGCCGCCCTCGCGCAACAGCTCCTCGGTGATTTCGGCCGGGCTCCGGCCCGTGAGCAGAACCTCCACGGCGGTGATCGCGGCCTCGGTGTGTCGCGCCGAGGCCGGGTCGACCTGGTCCAGTACCGCGACCGCACCCGCGTGATCCCGGACCGCACGCCGCAGCCGGGCCAGACCGAAGGCCGCGCTGACGAATCTGCGATCGGTGCGCCACACCATGTCGTAGTACCGTGCGGCCCTGTCCAATTCGACGCCGGGATCGGCGCCGGTCCGGCCGGCCGACAGTTCGGCCGCCACCGCGAGCGCCAGCTGCGCGGCGGCCTCACCCGGCAACGCGGCGTACACGGAGTCGAATTCCGCGGCGGCCGAGTCGAATTCGCGAACCAGTAGCCGGGCCAGGCCGCGATACCAGGTCAGCCGCCAGTCCTCGCCGAGGGTTGCGGCCAGCTCGTCGATGCGGCGCTGGGCGTTGAGGGCATCACCCGTCTCCGGGGCCGCGCGGATCAGCCGAAGCGGGGTTTCCACCGATTCGGCCGCACCGGTGCGGACCGCGCGCAGCCCCGCCGCGAATGCCGGCTCGAGCTCGGCCGGACTGGTACCGCTGGTCGTGGCCAGCAGTCCCGCGCCGGTATCGGCGGGATCGACCAGCGGCACCGGCAGCGCGGTGACGATATCCCGCGGGTCGAGCCGGACCGGGGCGTTCGCCGTGGCCGCGTTTCCCGGCGCGTGCGCACCGGCGCCGAATACACCGCGCGGCGGACCGAAGTTCACCGAAAGGCCCGGACGCGGTACGTCGTCCTGGACCGAGAGCACCGTGCGCAGCACGCCGGTCAGCTGATCGGCCATCTCCTCCATCGAGGCGAAGCGCGCGCCGGGGTCGGCGTCGGTGGCGCGCAGCAGAAACCGGTGCAGCGAGTCATGCTGTGCCAGAACAGGTTCGGTCGCAGGGCCCGGGAGTTCGGCGAAGTGGCCGTCGCGCTCGGGCACCGCCAGCATCAGCACCGCCAGCGTGCGCCCCACGGTGTACACCTCGGTCGCCACCGTGGGGCCGGTCCGGGCGATCTCGGGAGCCTGATATCCGGCCGTGCCGTAGATCGGGCTGTCCAGATCGTCCATCGCGATGACCGCGCCGAGATCGATCAGCTCGAGCTGTTCGTCGGACTGCATCACGTTGTCCGGCTTGAAATCACAGTAGGCCAGGCCCAGCGAATGCAGATATCCCAGCGCGGGCAGCATCTCCAGCACGTACGCGATGGCCTGCGCGGGTGGCAGATGCGCGCCGGTCTCGTCGCGGTGCCGGCGCAACACCTGTTTGAGCGAGGTGCCGCCGACGTACTCCATCACGATGTAGCCGACCGGAATGCCGTCCGCACCGGCGTGTTCGACGAAGTTGAAGATCTTGACGATATTGGGGTGTTCGACCTGGGCCAGGAAGCGGCGTTCGGCCACCGCCGCGGCCATCGCGTCCGGGTCAGCGGTGTTGAGCAGGCCCTTGAGCACCACCCACCGATCGTTGACATTGCGGTCCACGGCCAGGTACAGCCAGCCCAGCCCGCCGTGCGCGATCGGCCCGACCACCTCGTACTGCCCGCCGACCAGCTCACCGCGAACCAGCTTGGGCGTGAAGTAGAACCGGCCGCCGCAGTGCGGGCAGAAGCCCTCGGCCCGCCCCGGCGTACCGTCGCGCGAACGACCCACCGGCCGTTGGCAATTGGCGCAGAATCGCTTGCTCTCCGGGACGCTGGGATCGGTCAGCACCGCACTGGCCGGATCGACCCGCGCGACCCGGGGCACCTCGACCATCCCCGCCCCGAGGCTCCCGCGCCGGGACCGCGACGACCCGGAACGCGTACGTGCCGAACGAGTTCCGCCGCGTGCCGTCCCGGCGGTCGCGATCGGCTGCGTCCCGGGCTGCGAACTCGCGTCCGCCCCGGCGCCCGGTCCTGCCGACGTCACCGGCGCGGGCGCGATGCCGCAGGTGTCGCAATAGCCATCGGCAATCTTTCCGGCGCAACCTGGTTCAGCGCATCTGTCACCGTTCGGCGCGGCAGCCGCGAACGACGCCGGTGTCGCAACGCCGGACGGCGCGGCCGTCCGCGGTGCGGTACCGCAGGTTTCGCAGTACCCCTCGACGATCATTCCGGTGCATCCGGGTTCGGCGCATTGCTCGCCGGTTACCGCCGTACCACTCATCCCCGCCTCCCCGACACTTCCGCGACGATCTGTTGATAGTCCGTGATCGCCCGGGTGACCGCCGCCAGATCGCACGGGACGCGGCCGAGCAGGCCGGTGGCGATCCGGTTGGCGGACAGGACATCGCGTTCCTCGCTCACGCCGAGGCGAGCCGCCTTGGCCTGGTACGCGGCCAATCGGCCACGCAGTTCGGCGCGGCGGTCCAGCAGGCCCTGAGCCAGTTCGAGCGCCTGTTCGGCGCGGGCGTGCGCCGCGTCGATCCGGTGCCGCAACTCCCGCAGGGCGATCGCGGCACGCGCGTCCGGCGGCCCGTCGGCGAGGGCGTCGAGTTCGCCGCGCAGCGAGCCGGTCTCGTCGCGATGGACGGGCAGGGGTGCGGTGTGGATCTTCTCCTGCACCTGCTCCCGTGCCAGCGCGGCGCGATCGACCACCTCACCGATCGCCACGAGCCGGTCGCGGGTCTGCGCGATCACCGTCGGCCACTGCTCGCTCAGCACCCGCAGTTCGGCGAGATCCTGCGACTCGCGTTCCAGCCGGCGCGTCAATTCCGCTACGCGAGAGGCGGTTTCGGCCGCACTCGAGGCCAGCGGGTCGGTCGCGGAGCGGCCCAGCATATCGGTGACCGCCGCCGCGATCTCGCGCAGTTCCGGGGTGCGGCCGCCGAGCCGGGTCAGTTCGGCCTGCACCGGATTCAGTGCCTCGAGCACTCGGGTGTTGGCCGCGTCCACGGCATCGAGGAACCGGGCGATCTGCGGGAAGGCGGTCCGCATCCGATCCAGCGTGTCCGCGATACCCACGAACAGCACCTGCTCACCGGGACCGGTCAACGAGCGCTCGGCCATCGGGATCGCCGTCCGCGCCGCCTCGTGCGGACGATCACGCAGCAGTCTGGTGAGCTCGGCGCGATCGGCGTCGGTGAGTTTGGCGCGCTGCGCCCGCACGACCCGCGCCTGATCCAGAATCGCCTGGAGGCGGCCGAAATCCTCCCACATCAGATCCAGCAGCTGCTCGATCGGACGCCACTGTTGTGCGGTGACGCCGGTTGGCGGGAATCCGCGCAGCAGAAGCAATCCCGGGTGCCGATCCAGCTCCAGCAGGGTCGCGGTGACCGCATCGATCTCCCGGCCGCGCGCGGCCAGTTCGCTGTCGATCTCGAGGGCGGTGAGCGCGTGCATCGCCGACCTCATCCGCTGTAGTGCGGGGCCGGGGGTCCGGTCGAGGGGCCGAGCGGACTCAGGCTGGCGTTGTAGAGCCGCTGCCAGGTGCCGTCGGCGCGGATGCGATCGAGGACGCCGTTGACGAACCGGACCATATCGTCCTGCCCGCGCGGCAATCCGACCGCGTAGTTCTCGTATCCCAGCGGTCCGCCGACGACCTGGAGATTGGCGTCCTGCGCGGCCAGGCCGGCCAGAATCGGCTCGTCGGTGCTGACCGCGTCCACCTGTCCCTGTTGCAGCGCGACCAGGCAGTCGGTCCAGTTCGTCACGCCCAGCACCGTCGGCGGATGCGGCAGATCAAGGGCGAACAGCCGATCGGCCGAATCCGCGCCCACCGTGACGCAGACCCGCTTGCCGTCCAGATCGGCCGCGGCCCGGATGCCGGAGGTCTTTTCCGCCAGAATACGTTGCGCGGCAGTGAAATACGTGCTGGAGAAGGCGACGTCACGACGACGCTCGCAGGTCACCGAGAAGGTGCGCACCACCATGTCCACCCGGTGGTCGGTCAGCACCGGCACCCGTTCGGCGGTGGAGACCGAGCGCAGTTCGACCCGGTTCGAATCGCCGAACAGGTCGTGCGCGATCTCCCGGGCCAGATCGATGTCGAAACCCTCCAGCTGTCCGGTGGCCGGATCCCGGAAGCCGAACAGATAGGTGTTCTGGTCCACGCCGACCGTCAAGCGGCCCTTGGCCCGGATCCGCCCCATCGTCGAATCCGGTGCGAACGCACCGGAATTCGGTGTCAGGCTGGTGGTGACGTCGCCGCACTGGGCGGCGGGCGTCGCGCCGGGCGTGATCGTCCGGGAATCGGGCGGCAGCGGCCGGACCGGCGGGACCGGCGTGGACACCGGCACGGCCGCATCGGCCCCGCAGCCCGCCAGCAGTGCGGTCGTCGCCAGGACGACCAGCGCTCGGAACAACCGGGTGCGCCTCACTGGAACTCCTTCAGCCGCGGCCAGAGTCCGATGACCGCGGCGCCGGCCGCGAACACCAGTAACACCAGTGTGCCCGCGGCGCCGCCGATCCAGCTGTCGCCGGCCGAGGCGATCTGCTCGCGTACCTGAACCCGGGTCTGCGCGAGGTCGCCGCGCACCGAACCGTCCAGGGCGGTGAAGGTCGCGGAGGAGTCGGCGGGCGCGGTGCCGATCGCCTGTTCCACCGCGGCGGGATAGTTGGCGGCGGCGTAGTAGCCGACCTGCGCCCGATGGCCCGCCAGCCATTGCGAAAACTGCCGCAGCACCGGCGAATCGGCCGGGACCACCCCGGACAGCCGGTCGCGCAGCTGACCGGTCTTGGCCGAGAAGTCGGCCTCGGTGCCGGTGGTGTCGCCGCGGGTGATCAATTCGAGCATCTCGTCGGTGCGGGCCTGCTGTCCCAGAATCCTGGCCTGCGCGAGATTCTCCGAGCGCGTGGTCGGCCCGCCCGCACCGGAATCGATCGCACCGGCCGAGGTGATCGTCGCGACCACGATCCACACCAGCGCCACCAGCGCCGCGCCCCCGGCGGCGACGATGCCGAGATTGAACAGCCGGTTCGTGCGGCGCAACAGGATTCGCGACGCGAGGACCGCACCCGCGAGCACCACCAGCAGCAGGACGACCGCCAACCACGGCGGCCCGGTGATCGCGCGCTGATCCGCCCGCAGCGCCGCGGCACGGTCGGTGGCGAGCTGAGCGGCACTGGGCAGCAACGACTTCTGCATCAGACCCGAGGCCTCGCGCAGATAGGCCGAGCCCACCGGAAAGCCCTGCCGGTTGTTGGCCCGCGCCGACTCGACGAGTCCGGTGTAGGCGGGCAGATCAGCGGAGACGTTCGCGACGATCCGGCGGCTCTGCGGATCGTTCGCCCCGGCCGTCGCGGTGGCCAGTGCGGCGGCCGCGTCGGCGAGCGCCTGTTGATACTGCGACCTGATCTGCGGTGATTCGATACCGCCGGAAAGGAATGCGGTGGCGGCGCTCGCGTCGGCCTGGGACAGCGCGACGTACAGGCTCTGCGCCGCCGCGTTCAGCGGCTCCGCTCGAGTCAGGGCGTTGTCGCGGCGAGCGGTCTTGTCGCTCAACTCGTTCGCGCACACCAGTCCCGATATCAAGCACAGCACGACGGCGGCGGCCGCGACCGCGGCGATCACCCCCGGCGTGGTAGCGGCCAGGCGCCGCAACCAGTCCGCGCCCTGACGGACGGTCGCCGGTAGACGAAGTCTCAACTCCCTCCCCCTCCTGCTGGCCGTTCGGGACTCCGGCGAGCCGGGGTCTCGAACGCGATCGTACGGGAGCGAATATGAGTTCGCCGACCGAATAACAGCGAGATCGCCTATAGACACTCTTCCTGTTCTGACTTACCGTTGAGACATGAGCGATACTTTGTCTCGCGAAGCGCACTTCGAACTCCGGTCCGGAGACAGCTGGCGCGATCCGTGGGGGATGTATGCCGCGCTGCGCGAGCACGATCCGGTGCATCACGTCGTGCCCGAGGGGCGCGAGGACGAGGACTACTACGTGCTGTCCCGGTACCGCGACGTCTACGAGGCCGTGCGCGACCCCGAAACCTTCTCCTCCGCACAGGGTTTGACGGTCGACTACACCGATCTGAGCGCGATCGGGCTGGGCGAGAACCGGCCGTTCGTGTTCACCGATCCGCCGGATCACACCGCCTTCCGGCGCCGGGTGGCGAAGGGGTTCACTCCCCGGCAGGTGCAGGAAATCAGCCCGGCGGTAAGGGAATTCGTCATCGAACGGATCGAGCGGCTACGCGCGGCGGGCGGCGGCGACATCACCGCGGAGCTGTTCAAACCGCTGCCGACCATGGTCGTGGCGCACTATCTCGGTGTGCCCGAGGAGGATCGGACCGCCTTCGACGGCTGGAGCGAGGCGATCGTCGCGGCCTCGGCCACCGGCGCCGGCGGCGTCATGCAGGCGCAGGCCGCGGTCGGCGAGCTCATGCAGTACTTCACCGGACTGATCGAGAAGCGCCGTGCCGCACCGGGTGAGGACACCATCTCACATCTGGTGGCCTCCGGGCTGGGCGCGGACGGCGATGTCGGGGAGATCCTGCAGATCCTCGGTTTCGCCTTCACCATGATCACCGGCGGCAACGACACCACCACCGGAAATCTCGGCGGCGCGGTGCAACTGCTGGCCCAGTATCCCGAGCAGCGGCGGCGGCTGGTCGAGGACCCGGATCTGATTCCCGGCTCGGTGGACGAATTCCTGCGGCTCACCTCGCCGGTACAAGGACTGGCGCGCACCGCGACTCGCGATGTGGAACTCGACGGCGGCACCATTCCCGCGGGCCGTCGCGTCCTGCTGCTGTACGCGTCGGCCAATCGCGACGAGCGCGAATTCGGTCCCGACGCAGCCGAACTCGACATCACCCGCGCCCCGCGGAACATCATGACCTTCGGCAACGGCAACCACCACTGCCTCGGCGCGGCCGCGGCGCGAATGCAGGCGACCATCGCGCTGCGTGAGTTGCTCGCGCGCTGTCCGGAGTTCACCGTCGACATCGATAACGTGCGGTACACCGACGGCAGTTATGTGCGCTGGCCGGTCAGCGTGCCGTTCGCGGTCGGCGGTCCGGCCGCGTGAGTGAATTCGGCGCCGGAGACCAGCGGGGACGGGAGAGTTGTGAGCGATTGGCTGGGTGAGGCGCGCTCGTTGAGCGCCGCCGAACGGATCCTGGACGCCGCGGCGCGGTTGTTCGCCGAACGCGGGGTGGCGGCCACGCAGATGGGCGATATCGCCAAGGCCGCGGGATGTTCCCGGGCAACGCTGTACCGCTACTTCGACAGCCGGCAGGCGGTGCAACTGGCCTTCGTACATCGCGCGGCCCGGCACGTCGGGGCGCGGGTCGCCGAGGAGATCGCCGGGATCGCCGATCCGGGCGAGCGCGCGGTCGCGGGCGTGCTGGCCAGTCTGCGGGCGGTGCGCACCGATCCGCTGCTGATCGCCTGGTTCCGTCCGGGAGATGCCGGGCTGGCCATCGAAATCGCGCAGACTTCGCAGGTCATCGAGGCCATTGCCGGTTCGGTGACCGGCGCCGCGCCGGACCGGGACGCGACGCTGCTCGCCCGCTGGCTGACTCGCACGATCGTCTCGCTGCTGACCGTCCCGGGCCGGGACGAGGCCGAGGAGGCGCAGATGCTGCACCGCTTCATCGCGCCGCTGTTCAGCTCCGCGCACCGCTGATTCGCGGACGTCCGGGCGCACCCCGAACGCGGATCCGCACCCCGCGCGAGCCCGGTACGGGGTGCGTCTTCGTGCACCGGGTGCGGGTATCGGCAGAGGGTTGCGCGCGGGCTCGCGGATCGCGAGGGTGGAGTCCATGAATTCGCTCATCATGTCGGCGCGGGACCTCGAGTTCCTGCTGTACGAGTGGCTGGACACCGCGCGCCTGACCGAGCGCGAGTACTACCGGGAACACTCCCGCGAGACCTTCGATCAGGTCCTGGAACTGGCGCAGGAGCTGGCGACCAGATACTTCGCCCCGCACAACCGCGCGAACGATCTGCACGAGCCCACCTTCGACGGGGAGAAGGTGCACGTCCTGCCGGAGGTCGAGCGGGCGTTGAAGGCGTTCGCCGAAGCTGGAATGATCGGCGCGGCGATGAGTGAGCGCGTCGGCGGTATGCAGTTGCCGCACACCGTGTTCACCGCGTGCATGTCCTGGTTCTACGCCGCGAACGTCGCCACGACCAGCTACCCGATGCTCACCATGGGCAATGCGAATCTGCTCGCCGCGCACGCCTCGCCCGAGCAGATCGAGCGGTTCGTCACGCCGATGATCGAGGGCCGGTATTTCGGCACCATGGCGTTGTCCGAACCGCAGGCCGGCTCCAATCTGGCCGATATCACCACCCGCGCCGAACCACAGGAGGACGGCACGTACCGGCTGTTCGGTCGCAAGATGTGGATCTCGGGCGGCGATCACGATCTGTCGGAGAACATCGTCCACCTGGTGCTGGCCAGAATTCCGGGCGGGCCCGCGGGCACTCGCGGCATCTCCCTGTTCATCGTGCCCAAATTCCTTCCGGCAGAAGACGGTTCGGACACCCTGCGCAACGACGTGGTACTGGCCGGGATCAATCACAAGATGGGCTGGCGCGGCACGGTCAACACCGCGCCGGTCTTCGGCGACGGCGCGTTCACCCCGGGCGGGCGGCCCGGCGCGGTGGGCTATCTCGTCGGAGAGCCGCATCGCGGGCTGGCCTATATGTTCCACATGATGAACGAGGCCCGGCTCGGCGTCGGACTCGCGGCGACCGCCCTGGGATACACCGGATATCTCAAGGCGCTGGATTACGCCCGCAATCGCCCGCAGGGCCGCCCGACCGGCGCCAAAGGCGGCCCGCAGGCGCCGATCGTGGACCATCCCGATGTGCGCCGCATGCTGCTGGCCCAGAAGTCCTATGCCGAGGGCGCCCTGGCACTGCAGCTGTTCTGCGCCACCCTGATCGATGATCTACGAAGTGCCACAACCGATTCCGAACGCAACCGGGCGGAGGCGCTGCTGCGCGTGCTCACCCCGATCGCCAAGAGCTGGCCGAGCCAGTGGTGCCTGGCCGCCAACGATCTGGCGATCCAGGTGCACGGCGGCGCCGGCTACACCCGCGACTACGACGTGGAACAGCACTACCGGGACAACCGGCTCAATCCGATTCACGAAGGCACACACGGCATTCAGAGCCTGGATCTGCTCGGGCGCGCGGTCACCGCCGACAACGGGGCCGCGTTGTCGCTGCTGATGGACACCATCGCCGAAACCATCACCGCCGCCGGAGCCACCGGCGACGCCGAACTCGGCAATTTCGGCGACGATCTGGCGCTGGCCACCCAGCGCATCGCGACCAGCACCGCACTGCTGTGGAAATCCGGTGATCCGCGAATCGCGCTGGCCAATTCGGCGGCCTACCTCGAGGCCTTCGGACATGTGGTGCTGGCCTGGATCTGGCTGGAACAGGCCATCGCCGCGCACCAACATTCCGGCGTGTTCTACGAGGGCAAACGCGTCGCGGCACGCTATTTCTATCGTTGGGAACTTCCGCGCACCACACCGCTGTTCGATCTGCTCGACTCGCTCGACCGCACCACCCTGGACCTGGACCCCGCGGCGCTGTAGTCGCGCCGAGCACGTCGAGCAGGATCAGGTCGCATTCGTCCGGACGGGGGCAACGACGCCGACCGTACACCCAAGGGCTACACCCACCCGGCATAGGCGGATCCGATGGAACTTCTCAACCCGATCGACGCTCTCTTCCTCACGGCCGAATCACGTGAGCACCCCATGCACGTGGGCAGCCTGCAGATCTATCAACGGCCCGCCGAGCGGGGCGAGGATTTCGTACGCTCGCTCTACGCGGAACTGATGTCCGCCACGCCGGTGCGCCCGCGCTTCCGCCGGCAGCAGCGGCGCATCCTCGGCAGCTTCTCCAGCGTGGTCTGGGCGCACGGCGAGATCGATCTGGAGTATCACCTGCGCCGCTGCGCACTACCCCAGCCCGGCGGCACGGCCGAACTGCTCGACCTGGTCGAACATCTGCACGGCGCTTTGCTGGACCGGCACCGCCCGCTGTGGGAGGGCCGGATCATCGAGGGAATGGCACAGGATCGGCTGGCCCTCTACGTCAAGATGCATCACGCGCTCATCGATGGCGTCTCCGCGCAGCGGCTGTTGCAGCGCAGCCTCTCCGAGGACCCCTGCGCCACCCGGATCCGCGCGCCGTGGACGGTGAGCCACAGCGAGCCCGAACCAGACCCCGACGTCCCGGAGAGCCTGTGGCAGCAGGTGCGGCACGCGCTACCGCGCTTGGCCGGCGAGGTCGGTGGCGTGCGCAATGCGGTGCGCGCGCTGGCCGAGGGCAAACTGGCGTTGCCGTTGTCCGCACCCTCGACGATGTTCAACGTCCCGATCGGCGGCGCCCGCAGTATCGCCGTCGGATCGTGGCCGATGGAACGCATCCACGCCGTGCGCCGGGCCACCGGCACCACCGTCAACGACGTGGTCCTGGCGCTGTCCGCCGCAGCCCTGCGCGAATACCTGATGAAGCGAAATGCCTTGCCCGACAAGTCCCTCACCGCCATGGTTCCGGTGAATCTGCGCCGCGCGAGCGACACCGGACTCGAGGGCAACCTGGTCGCCGCGCTGCTGTGTGATCTCGGCACCGATATCGCGGATCCGGCGCAGCGGCTGGCCGCGATCAGCACATCGATGCGCGAGGCCAAGCGCGTCTTCACCGAGCTGCCGCGATTGCAGGCGCTGGCGCTGTCCGCACTGCTGATGTCCCCGGTCGGGCTGACGTTCCTCCCCGGCTTCCAGGCACTGCCCCGCGTGCCGTTCAACCTCGTCATCTCCAACGTGCCCGGCCCACGCGAACCCGCCTATCTGCAGGGCGCCCGGCTCGAACACAATTACCCGCTGTCCATCCCGTTCGACGGCCAGGCCATGAACATCACGGTCACCAGCACCGCGGACAGTTTCGACGTCGGCATCGTGGGTTGCCGCCGCTCGGTCCCCCAGCTGCCCACCCTCGTCGACCACCTGGACACCGCCCTCACCGAACTCGAACACGCGACCTGCTAGAAACTCGGACACCAGTGCGGAACACCGCATCGAACGAACATTCAGCGGTTCGGTTCGATCGAGATGCGTCGGCCGGGTCGGCTCGCAACCGACTCGATCCTGAACCGGGCGCGCGAAACGCTCGCAATGGTCACCCATCAGGCTCTACGACGTATTGCGTACGCTCACGGCAGCGGGTCTGGTGCGGCGTATCCAGCCGATGGGGTCGGTGGCTCCCACGGCATCTGACGGCACGTGCGCACACGGCCGTTACGGGCACGATGGGTGACGCCGCGGGGGCCGCACAGTAGCCGCCGAACGCCGGACGCCACTATTGCAGGTATGGACTGGCCGGAACTGCGCGCACGATGCCGTCTCGAGGAGGATGCGGCGATTCTGGCGCTGAACAAACCCGCCGGAATCTCCGTGACCGGGGAACGCCACGATACCGATATCGTGCGGCTCGCCGAGGCGGACGGCGAAACGCTGTATCCGGTGCATCGCATCGACAAGGTGACCTCCGGGCTGGTGCTTCTGGCCAAGGATCTCGCCGCGCACGGCCAGCTGACCAGGCAGTTCAACAAACGCACGGCCGAGAAGTCCTATCTGGCCGTCACCGCGTCCACCGGACTGCCCGATCGCGGCGTCATCGATCTGCCGCTGAGTGTGGGCCGCAAGAACCGGGTTCGGATCGCGGCTCCGCGCGAGAGCATCGTGCGCACCGACAACGGTCCGGCAAGTGCCACCTGGTCCGTCGCGCAGCGAGATGTGCTGGCGGGCAAGAACTATCCGTCCCGCACCGAATTCAGCACCGTGCTGCGCGGGGCGGGGCACACGGTGCTCGCCGTGCGCCCGATCACCGGCCGCCGCCACCAGATCCGGGTGCATCTGGCCTGGATCGGCCATCCGATCGCCGGTGATCCCCTGTTCGACCGATCCGGCGCCTACTCGCGCACCCACCTGCATTCGTGGCGGTTGCGCTTGGACGCGCCGTGGCGCGAACCCGCCGGCCTGGACCTCGTCGCCGTGCCGGGCCCGGACTTCTGGACCGCGGGCACGGTCCGGCTCACCGACGATCCGGACGCATTGCTCGCACAAGCGGCGGACGCGTGACCCGCCCGCCGGCCACAGAGACCGAATTGTCATGCATCTCCGCTATATTCGGTGGCGCGTCTCATGAAGACGCGACGGCAACCCGCAATCTAGCCTGATGAGGTGCTGTCCAGGCACGCTCGGGCGCAACGGCGCGATCTCACGAGAAGGCACCCGCCGATGATTTTGTTGGCTCAGCTCAGCGATACACATTTCGATCTGAAGGCCAGGAACGCCGAAAGAGTCGAACGGGTGCTGGCCTATCTGGCCACGCTGCCGCGACAACCCGATGCGATCCTGCTCACCGGCGACATCACCGATGCGGGCAAGCCCGAAGAGTACGAACAGGCGCTGGCCACCCTGCGGTCGACCACGATCCCGCTGTGGGTGCTGCCCGGAAACCACGACGACCGAGCCGCGCTGCGCCGGGTACTGCTCGGCGAGGCGGCCTCGGGCGAGCCGCTGGATCGGGCGATGCGCCTGGACGGTCTGACGGTGGCGTTGCTCGATTCCACGGTGCCCGGTACCGGGGGCGGCGAACTCGACGACGACACCTTCGCCTGGCTCACCGATCTGCTGCGTGCCACTCCACCCGGCGATGCGGTGCTGATCGCGCTGCATCATCCGACGATGCCGATGTACAGCACGGTCGTCGACCCCATCCGCTTGGCCAATCCGCAGTGGCTGGAGCAGATCGTCGCGGCGGATCACCGCATCCTCGGCGTGCTCACCGGCCACATGCACACCATGGGCACCACGCTGTTCGGAGGTAAACCGCTCGTCGTCGCCCCCAGCGTCGCCTCGACCATCGGCGGCGCCTGGGAGGTCGCCACCCCCGGCGAGGTCCCCATCGACTACGCCCCCGACCCGGCACTCCTGCTGCACGTCATCGACGACGGCCGCCTCACCACTTTGCTGCGCCCGGTCCCCATGGGCGGCCGGATAGCCGCCGTATAGCGAACCCGCCACGTCAAGACCTCATTCGCACCGCGCGAACTCACCGCTGCGAACCATCCGAGCCCCTCGCGCCGGAACGGGCAGCGTGCAGAACTCCGCATTCGTGACCGAGCGGCTGCCCCCGGTGCGTGCCTGCTCGCGGTAGTACGAGACGTGTGCGGCGACCACCTGGACGAGAGGCTGCCTCTCGTCTGCACTCACTTCCGGCGGTAAACGGCCGGTGCGACCGCATCCGGCGAGCGCACAACGGACCGATTACTTGCGCACCCGCTCGCGGCGGTACGAGGCCGGAGTGGTGCCGGTCCAGCGTTTGAAGGCGTAGATGAACGTGGAGGCCTCGGCGTAGCCGAGGCGGATGGCGACATCGCTGACCGACAGCGGCGTCGCGGTGAGCATTTCCTCGGCCAGGGTCCGGCGGACCTCGTCCAGGAGTGCCCGGTAACTGGTCCCCACCGCGTCCAGATGGCGGCGCAGGGTGCGAGTGCTCATATTGAGATCGCGGGCGACCGCATCGATTCCCAGGGGCGCCGCGTAGCCGTCCACGCCACCGCGCGGCACCAGACGCATTCGGACCTCGGCGGCGATGCCGGTGCGGGCGCGGCGGCGATGTACCAGCTCCCGGCACTGGGCCAGACACATCGCCCAGGTGTACTCGTTGGCCTGCGGCAGCGGCTGTTCCAGCACCGCGGGATCGAGGGCGAACAGATTCTGCGGCTGCCCGAAACGGGGTCGCACACCGATGATCTCGGCGAGGCGGCCGGCGTATTCCGGCTCCGGATAATCGAATTCGGCCCGCAGCAGCACCAGCGGGCGGCCCAGCAGATCGCTCATCACCTGATGCATGGCCAGCACATCGCGTTCCACCAGAAAGCGCCGCACGTCCGGGGGGACCAGCTCGTCGCGGATATCGGCAACGAATTGGCCCGGCTCCCAACGGGTTACCGGCAGGCAGAAGGTGAAGCTCAACTCCAGATAACGCAGCGCGAAGTCGATCGTCTCCCCCAGGGTCGGACTGCTGACGCACGCGAAGCCGAAGATGCCGAAGGTGGTGATGTGATAACGGCGCCCCACCTCGACGCCGAGCGCCGGACGTTCCGTGCCGAGCGCGCGCACCAGATTGCGGATGACCGCCAATTCGGTTCGCGCATCGATCTGCGCGTCCGGATCGGCGAGGGTGCGCTCGGTCAGGGCGGTGCCGCGCAGCATGACCTCGGGGGGCACGCCATATTCGCGGGCGTAGCCGACCATGAGAGCCACGCTCGCCATCCCTCGCGGGAAATCCCAATCGCGAATCGCGGGATGCTGCTCCGTTGCCATACTCCGATTATGGCCGAATATCTCGATCACCAGCGCTCCCGCTCTTTAAAGTGGAGGCTACACCCGCAACTGTGAGGAGCGCCACAATGTCAGTGAGGAGACCATCGGTCATCATCATCGGCGCGGGATTCGGCGGCCTCGGCATGGCGATGGAGCTGCGCCGCAACGGATTCGAGGATTTCACCATCCTGGAGCGGGCCACCGAACCCGGTGGAGTCTGGCGGGAGAACACCTATCCGGGTGCGGCGTGCGATGTGCCCTCTCCGCTGTACTCGTACTCCTACGCACCCAAACCGGATTGGCCGCACCGCTATTCGGGCGCGGCCGACATCCTGAACTACCTGCGGGACCTCGCCGCCGAGCACGGCCTGCTCGAGCACATCCGATTCGGCGCGGACGTCACCGAGGCCGCATTCGACGGATCCACCGGAACCTGGAACGTGCGCACCGCCGATGGCGCGGAATACAACGCCGACGTGCTGATCTCCGCGGTCGGTCAACTCTCGCGGCCGCAACTGCCCGACATCCGGGGGCGCGACACCTTCCGAGGGCCGTCCTTCCATTCCGCGCAGTGGGATCACACGGTGGACCTGACCGGTAAACGCGTCGCCGTGATCGGCACGGGCGCGAGCGCCATCCAATTCGTCCCGGCGATCCAGCCGCGGGTCGCCCAGCTGACGGTCTTCCAGCGCACCGCGGCGTGGGTGGTGAGCCGCACCGACCGGGAGTACCGGCCGATTCACCACGCGATGTTCCGCCACATACCGGGATTGCGTCTGGCGCAACGGCTCTGGGTGTGGTGTTTCCTGGAGTTCTTCGCCCTGGGATTGGCCGATCTGCCGTTCCTGCGACGCCTGGTGGCATCCCTGTGCCGCGCCGACCTGCACCGCGCGGTCGCCGATCCGGCCCTGCGCGCGAAACTCACCCCGGACTATCCGGTGCTGTGCAAACGGGTGCTGTTCTCCAACGACTACTACCCCGCCCTCGTCCAGCCCAACGTCGACGTGGTCACCACCGCGATCAGCGAGATCGTCCCCGAAGGAGTGCGCACGGCCGACGGCGTGGTGCACCCAGCCGACGTGATCGTCTACGGCACCGGTTTCAAGGGCAGCGAATTCCTCTGGCCGATGCGAATTCTCGGCCGCGACGGCCTGGATCTGGCCGAAGCCTGGGCCGACGGTGCCCGCGCCCACCTGGGCATGACGGTGCCGCACTTCCCGAACATGTTCCTGCTGTACGGCCCCAACACGAATCTGGGCATCGGCTCGATCGTGTACATGATCGAATGCCAGTCCCGCTACATCCGCCAGGCGCTGACCCACCTGACCAACCACCCCGGCCACACCCTCGAGGTCACCGAACAGGCCGCCCGCGACTTCGACGCCCGCACCCAGCGCCGGCTTCGCCGTACCCCCTGGTCCAGCTGTTCGAGCTGGTACCGCGACGCGAGCGGCCGCATCACCAACAACTGGCCCGGCACGGTCACCGCCTACCGCCTCCGCACCCGAACCCTGCACCCGGCCGACTACACCCTTACGCGCACGCCCTGATCCCCGGCCCGATCGACGCTCAACCGGCCGTCCCAGGCGTGGCGAGGCCGCCGCGCCTGGAATCGGACGTGCTGTACCTGCCTCCGGACGGTTGCGGCACGGGCGCACGCCCTGCGACCACTGCCCGCACTTGACGGCGGCTACCGGAACCGGCGCTCGAACCCCGGCCGGACGCTCATCCCCAGTCGTCCACAGGCGTACCCGGCTACACACAGCGGCCGCACAGGTTTCCCGCCGCTCGCACTCGGACAACGCTCAGGCGGGCCTGGCAGACTTGATCCGTGACCGCTCTTTCCACAGGCAGCGAACGGCCCCGGCTGGGGCGCGGGCCGTTGCGCCCGATCGAATTGGCCACCGGGGCGGTCCTGGCCGGCGTCACGGTCGGTTTGGTGACGGTCGGCACGGTGCTTCCGATCGCCACCGCGCTGATGCTGATCGCGGCGGTGCCGATGGGTCTGCTCGCGCATCGGCACCGGTTGCGCGCCCTGTTCACCGCGGGTGTGGCGGCGACGCTGGTCACCTTCGTGGTGGCGGGCATGTTGCCCGCGTTCACCACGGTGGCGATGGCGACCATCGGCGGGATCGTCGGCATCGTCAAACGTCGCGGCGGCGGTCTGCCCGCGGTCCTGGGCCTGTCGATCCTCGCCGGTCTGGCGTACTCGCTGTGCTCGGTCGGGACACTGCTGGTGTTCACCGCCGCGCGGCACCTGATGTTCGAAACCGTCCGCAACCTGTCCAAGGGCGTGCAGCGCCTCGCCGAACAACAGCCCCAGCTCGCACCGCTCGGCCGGGCGCTCGGATCGATCACCGACGAGGTGCTGCACTGGTGGTGGATCTATATCGGCGGCAGCATCCTCATCGGACTGGTGGCTTCCGCGCTGTTCTCCTGGTTCGCGCTGGGTTCGGTGCTGGACCGGCTGACCTGGCTGCCCGGCCGGGACCTGCTGGACGCGCCGCCCGACGACCGCCCGATCGCGCCACTGCCGGTCACCCTGCGCGAGGCGTCGTTCCGCTATCCCGGGGCGCGCGCCGACGCGCTCACCGCGGTCTCGCTCACCGTGGACGTCGGGGAGTTCGTGGCCGTCGTCGGCCACAACGGTTCGGGTAAATCCACCCTGACCAGGCTGCTGGCCGGACAGCCGCCCAGCTCGGGCGCCGTCGAACGTCCCGGCTCAGCGGGCCTCGGCCGGCTCGGCGGCACCGCGCTGGTGCTGCAGCGGCCGGAGAGCCAGACCCTGGGCGTGCAGGTCGCGGACGACGTGGTGTGGGGCCTGTCGCCGGAACTGGCCGGACAGGTCGATGTGGAGTCGCTGCTGGCCGAGGTCGGGCTCGGTGGGATGG
>CBJNFW010000143.1:0-21089 GCA_966435935.1 uncultured Nocardia sp. | reverse complement strand
CGAAGGCAGGACCGCCCGGCACGGCAGCGCTTCCGGGTGATTCACCCGTCGCGGGTGAGGGCGGTCGCCGAGTGATCCGGACTTCCGCCAGGCCCGTCGCCGCTGATGCGCCCGCAGGGCACCTACGAACGAACCGGTCGGCCCGACGACCTCGCCGAGTTCGGTCCGGCCCGGCGCGCCGCGCCGCTCGGTCACAGGGGTTCTGCTCCCACGGAGATCATCCCGGTCGGGTGAGTCGAGTTCGTGACCGGTGGGTGCAGACTCGTGCTCCGAGATCTTCCGTCAACGGTCATCGAGATCGGTCGGCAGGTATGGAGATTCCGATGAGCGAGAAACCTCATCCTGGCAGGTGGGAGCGGCACCCTCCGGGCCGAGGGGGCGGTGGGGCACTCGGGACCGATTCCGCGGTGTTCGCAACGACCGTCGGCATGATTCTGCTGATTCCGGCCCTCGTATCGGTGGGTCCGGTGGGCGCGGCGATTCTGCTCCGGCAGCACAACGGCGCGGCGGCCGTGGGAGCCGCGCTGCTGGTGGCGACCGTGGCGACCGGCGTCGCGCTGATCGTCGGAGCGAGTCTCGCGTTCGCGGTGGCCCGGCGCAGATCGCGGCATGGGCGGACGCCGCTGATGCGGGTGCGCAACGGTTCGGTAAATGGCTTGCGGGGCAACGGAATTCGAGTGAATCGCCGGAGGGTGACATGACCCAGACGCACCCGGAACGGCCGATGACGGCCGAACGCTCCTTCGTCTCCTGTGAGAAGGTCCAGTTCCGAGCTGTCATCGACGACACGACACGTCTGCAATCCCGGGTCGGCCGGGTACTGGCGTGCGGCCGGCGCCGCTGGCTCGGCCGCGCCGAGCTGGATTCCTGTCCGGCGCTGCGGCGATGGCATCGGCTGCAACCGCCGCACTGGCCTGCCGGGCATCCGACGCTGAGCAGCGCGGTGGCCGCCGCGGCGGCCGGGGTCCGCACACCCGGGACCGCCCCGGCCGATTTCGGCACCGCGATCATGCTGTTGTCGGGATGCCCGGCATTCGTCACCGGCTCGCTGCACGCCGGAGACGCCGATGGTCCGCCCGCTGTCACGATCTCCCTGTTCGCCCTGCCCGCCGACGATCTCGTGCTGGCACAGGACCTCGTCGGGGTGACCATCGACACCGCGGGGGCCGTCACCTACCGATCCTCGACGACGATGCTGCTGACCCGGTCGCATCTCGCCAACCGGCCGCACCGGGAGGCCGGCATGATCGCGCCGGCACCGGAACCGGAGCTGTCCGGGCCGATGCGGGTGCGGCTGGACGGCATCGGCAGCTGAGCGCCGAAGCCGTGGCGGCCCGGGTCAGATCGCGCCCAGGGTGCGGCCTCGGGTGATGGCGTCGGCGCGGGTGCGGACGCCGAGTTTGTGATAGATCCCGCGCAGATGGGTTTTGACGGTGTTGATCGAGACGCCCATATCGGTGGCGATGTCGTTGGTGGTCATTCCCGAGGGAAGCTGACGCAGGACCGCGACCTCGGCGTCGGTCAGATGTGGGCCGTGCAGGGCGGCGTCGCCGCGGCGGTGCCGGCGGATCGTGTCGACGAAGTCGTCGAGGTAGCCGAACCGGCCCATGTACTGGTCGAGCAGTTCGATGGTGCCGGGCACGTCCAGGAAGGGCCGGATCAGCCGGTCGGTGTACGCGAGCGTGGCGGCGCGGTGCAGCGCGTCGTAGACCGCGACCGGCCGGTCGAGCCGATGGCAGGCCGAGGCGTAGAGCAGCCAGGCCTGGATCGCCGGGATCGGGTGCAGTCGATCGTCCTGGCCCAGCAGGGGAGTGACCAGTTCGAGGGTGACCGATGAGCAGTGCTTGGTTTCGGCGAGGGCGGCCTGGGCGAGAACCGTCTCGGGGATGCGGCCCAGCGCGGCGGCCGCTCGGTCGAGCAGTCGTTGCGCGGTATCGGACCACCGGACGCGCAACAGCGCCCAGGTGACCTGGATCAGCAGCCCGCCGGTGGTGGCGACCAGCGGGGTCTCCTCGAGCAGGGTGTGCATTTCGGTGCGCAGTGTGTCGGCGAGAGTGTGTTTGTCGGCGGTGGAGTCCGAGTTCAACAGCAGTGCCAGGATCTGTGCGTGCCGACCCGGGGCCGGGGCGACGGACCCGTCCACCCGGCGGGTGAGCGGGGCGATCTGCTCGATGGGCAGCTGCTGCTCGTCGGCCTGCAGATAGGCGGTGAGCGCGATCATGGTTCGCGCATGCGTCAGCGCCGTGCTGTCCTGGAGATGGTGGCTTTCGGCGAAGGCGACCGCCTGCACGGATCGCTCCCGCATCAGCGTGAGCGATCCGCCCAGTCCGGCCGCGACGGCCAGACGGGTCAGGGCGTGCATCGTCAGCCGGTCCAGTCCGGCGTGCTCGGCGAGCGCGAGAACGTGCCGCAACTCCGATTCGCCCTTGTCGTGCGGGTGCGGACCGAACAGGTGAGTGCTGGCGGCCTGCAGGGCGATGTAGCAGTCCAGCTCCGGATAACCCGTCGGGGTGGGCAGGCCGCGCGGTGTGGTCTCGGTGAGTCGACCGGTCGCGATGTCGACGTCGGTTCCGACCGCGTCGGCCAGCGGCCCGAGCAGTTCCGGCGCCGCGAAGACCGAATCCGGCAATGGGAACCGCCGGACCAGGTCGCCGAGCGCCGCGGCGTGGACGAGGTCGCCCCGTTCGATCGCCTCGGCGGTCCGCAGCAGGACGACGAAGGCATCGGTCGCCGTGCCGAGAGGGTCGAGCCGGCGGAACAGCGTCGCGCCGTCGCCGTCGAACACCATGCGGGGACCGTGTTCGCGGACGAATTCGGTCAGTCCGGTCCGATCCGGTGCGGCCAGCAGATGGTGCAGTGCTTCGGGCAGCATGCCGGCGGTGGTGAACCAACGCGCGCAGGCAGCGTGCAGCGCGGGTGCGCGGTCCGGTTCGGTCCGCGCGATCTCCGCGAGGAGATAGGTGCGCAACATCGGGTGGTAGGTGTACCAGAGGCTGCCGTGTCGGGCGGCCGCCTCGAGCGGAAAGTTGCCGCGCAGTAGCGATTCCAGCGTGCGGGGCGCGGTTCGCCCCGCCAGCGTTTCGGCCAGATCTGCCGAGAAGGAGTCCGGGATCGCCGTGGCGAGCAGGAAATCCAGCATCTCGGGCGCCAGCGCCGACAACAGTTCACCGACCAGGAAATCGGCCACCGCGTGGGATCCGTGTTCCAGCGCGGCCAGCGCGGTGGCGCGGTCGCGGGTGTGCGAGGCCAGGTGGAACGCGCCGATCCGGACCAGCCCCGCCCAGCCGCGGGTGAGTTCGTGGAAGGAGGCCAGTTCGGATTCGGTGAGCCGGCAGTCGTGCTGGGCCAGCAGCGCCGCGGTGTGCTCTATGTCGAAGTACAGGTCGCGCGACCCGATGCGGGTCAGCCGACCTGTCATCTGCAGGGTGTGCCACCGAACGGGTGGTTCGTAGCGGCCGACGACCACGGTGGTCAGCGTGGGCGGGGCATGTTCGAGGAAGTACTCGAGGCCCGCGAGCGCCAGCGCGTCGGTGATCAGGTGAGCGTCGTCGAGGACCAGCACCGTATCGGTGGACGCGTCGCCGATCGCGGATATCACTGCCGCGGCCTCGTCGATCGGGGTGTCCGGGACGGACCCGCCGCCGGTGCTCGACTGCAGGTCCAGGGCCGTCGCGACGGCGGGCCACAGCTGGGTTTCGCCGAGATCCGCGAGGCCGACCCAGGCGAGAGCGGCCGGGCAGAGCCGGCGCTGGACCCAATCGGCAGCCAGGACGGTCTTACCGGTTCCCGCCGGGGCGCACACGAGAATCGTGTGGCCGTTCGCCGCTTGCCTGGCCTGATTCATCCGGGCCTGCGCCGCGACCATCCGCAGCGGGGTGAAGGACAGGATCGGCGGCGTGTGCGCCGAAGCCGCCGCGGCGTTCGAGCGGTACCGGTTCGCGCTGGTGCGCAGGGTGGATAGTTCGGGTGCGACCATAACGCCTCCGTGAGCTTGTCCGTCCGTCCGAGCCGCTGTCGAGGGGTCTGATCTGTCTGAATTCGAACGTATACCAGCTATTTGCTGGATACGAGGGGGTAGCTGATCTCTTGACCGGATCGAATTCATCTCGAAAGGGCGAGGCACATCAGGCCGTCCGGGGGTCAGTCCGGCAGACGGGACATCTCCAGCAGAGTGAGGCCGAGGGTGTCGATGCGGGCCAGCACGCTGCGGACCGCGGTGCTGTCCGGAACCGTTCCGTACAGGGTGGTGGTGCCCGGCGTGGAGTGGGCGCTGCGGGTCAGTTCGGGGAAGGCGGCCTGTGCGCGTTCGGACAGGTCGCCCTCGATGACGAACCGGTACCGAACGGCAGTCGCCATGCACGCTCACCTTCTCGTGGGCTGGTGCGTCTCGTCGCGGGCCGACTCCAACACTGTCGGGATCCAGATTCGCTCGCCGATCGTGGCGGCACGTCATCCGCTCGGGGTGAGTTCGCCCCGAATGTCACGGATGCGCTCACCCCTCGCGGGTGAGGCGCGTTCCCGCCGGGTGCGGGACTCGTCGCATAGTACGACGATCCGGCCAGGTGAGCGCGAAGACGAATTGCTCACCAGGGCCGGAGGCCCGCGCCGGATGTTCGGCATGTTCCGATTCCGCCCGCGACGTTCCCGGGTGTTCGAACGCCGTGCGGGCTGGGAGATTCCGAACCCGATGGCAATCTCGCTGTGCAGAGCGGCTGAGCGCCCCGGGGAGGACGCGTCGAACATGGGAACGGCGGCTCGGCTGGTGATCTACGCCGAATATCAGTTGTGGGCAGGTAGGGTCGCCGTTTCGGCTGGTCGCTTGCCATCGTGCGACGGAGGCGGGCCGGGCCTGGCGCCGGATGGGCGCCGGGCGGGGGCGGCTACCTTCCGGTGTAGGGCAGGAGGCCCATTTCGCGGGCGTTCTTCACGGCGGTTGCTACCTGCCCTCCTACCAGCTGGATTTGCTGACGCCGGGCAACTCGCCGCGGTGTGCCATCTCGCGCAGCCGGACTCGGGACAGCCCGAACTTGCGCAGATGCCCGCGCGGACGGCCGTCGACCGCATCGCGATTGCGCAGCCGGGTCGGGCTGGCGTCGCGCGGCAGCCGCTGCAGCGCGAGCTGCGCCGCGGCCTGGGTTTCGGGGCTCGCGTGCGGATCCCGCACGGTCGCACGCAATTCCGCGCGCCGCTCGGCATAGCGGGCCACCACCAGCTCGCGCTGCTCGTTCTTGACGATCTTGGACTTCTTCGCCACGGTTCAGCGGTCCTCTCGGAAATCGACGTGCCGCCGCACGACCGGGTCGTATTTGCGCAGCACGAGCCGGTCCGGGTCATTGCGCCGGTTCTTGCGGGTCACGTACGTGTAGCCGGTGCCCGCGGTCGAGCGCAGCTTGACGATCGGGCGGATATCGGTGCTCTTGGATGCCATCAGATCCGCTCCCCTCGGGCCCGCAGCCGGGCGGCCACAGCGTCGATGCCGTCGCGGTCGATGACCTTGATGCCCTTGGCCGAGACGTTCAGCGTGACCCGCCGCCCCAGGCTGGGCACGAAGTAGGTCTTGCGCTGGATGTTCGGATCCCAGCGCCGGTTGGTGCGCCGGTGCGAATGCGACACCGACTTGCCGAAGCCGGGCGCTCGCCCGGTCACCTGGCAGTGTGCGGACACACCACTCTCCTCACTGTTGAAAATCATTTTCGACAACTCCCTGTCGGCACTGTACCCTCGGATCGCAGTTAATGAAAATGGTTGTCGAAAGGAGTGACGTGGACGCCAGGACGCCCGTCATCATGGTCGGGGGCCACCCCGACGGGGTGCGACAGCTCGGCTCCGGACTGCTCACCCCCGGGACGGCGCTGGTCCGGCACGATCTGGCGCTGCTGCGCGAAGGTGTGGTCACCCGGACGCTGACCATGCACGATCGCGAACAGACGGCGGTGCTGGAACTGGCGCACGGCTGTGTGTCGTGCACGCTGCGCGCGTCGCTGCTGCCGCTGCTGCGCACGCTGTCCGACCGCAGTTCGGTGACGCGCATCGTGCTGCTGCTGGATCCGGTGATGGAACCGATCGAGGTGTGCGAGGCGATCGAGACCGTCGTCGTCGCCGGTGTTCCCGGCCGGGTCGACGCCCCGGCCGGCCACGATGTGCGGGTCACCGCGATGCTGGCCGCCGTCGACGCCGCCACCTGGCTGGCGGACGCGACGGGCGATGAGACCCTCGCCGAGCGCCTCGGCGCCGGCGACGACGACCGCACGGTGGCCCAGGTCGCGCTCGCTCAGGTCGAATTCGCCGACGCCATAACGTTTTTCGGGCAACCCGACCCGCTGGACGCGGCGGTGCTGAACGCCGTCTTCGACCGGTTGGCCCCGGGTGTGCCGCGGCAGTGGGCGAGCGGGACTCTCGATGCCGCCGGCGTGCTCGCGAGTACGGGTGAGCCCTCCCGGACCGGGCGCGGCTTCGATCCGCACGCGCCGCTGCTGGCCGGCGCGCCGCCGCTGGAGATGGACGCCGGGGTCTGCCTGGTCGAGTTCACCGCCGAGCGTCCGTTTCATCCCGAGCGGCTGCACGAGGCCATCGATGTGCTGCTCGACGGGGTGATCACCGCGCGCGGCCGGATCTGGCTGGCGACCCGCCCCCAGGAGGTGCTGTGGCTCGAATCCGCCGGTGCGGGACTGCGTATCGGCCCGGCCGGGCCGTGGCTCGCGGCCTTGTCCCCCGCCGATCAACAGGCCGAGAATCCGGAACGGCTGGCCCTGGCCGCGCTGCGCTGGCATCCCCGCTTCGGTGACCGGCACTGCGCGCTCGTCGCCCTGGTGCACCACGCCGACCCCAGCGACATCGAACGCGCCCTGCAATGGGCCCTGGTCACCGACGACGAACTGCGCCAACAGGATTCATGGCAGCACTGGCCGGACCCGTTCGGCGACTGGCACGAAGACCCGTGCGCCACAACCGAGCCCACCTCCGTATACCCCACCCGTGAAGGAGAACAGTCGTGAAACCCGGCATCCATCCCGACTACCACCCGGTCGTCATCGAGGATTCCAGCACCGCAAAGCGTTTCCTCACCCGCTCGACTGCCACCAGCGACCGCACCGTCACCTGGACCGACGGGCATACCTATCCGCTGCTCGTCATGGACGTGACCTCGGACTCGCACCCGTTCTGGACCGGTGCCCATCGCGTGCTGGACACCGCGGGCCGGGTGGAGAAGTTCGAACGACGCTACGGCCGCCGCGTGCGGCCCGGAAAGGAGGCGTGAGGATGGCCGTGCCCAAACGCCGCACCTCGCGCGCCAACACCCGCCACCGCCGCTCGCAGTGGAAAGCCACTGCGCCCCAGCTGATTCCGATCACGGTGAATGGTGTGGTGCGGTACATCCCGCCCCGGCTCGCCGCCGCGGTGCGCCGGGGCGTGATCGATCTGGACCGCCTGTGAGCGACCGCAGTCCCGCGAACGGGTAGTACAGCCCGCGTCGGGCCGGCCGGAGCCGAGCCTCAGCGAGGTGGAGTCGGGTATTTCCCGAGTCGGCCTCGCTGCGGCGATCGGCTGTTGTTCCGGTTCGTGACGGCCGGTTACAGCTGATTTGATGCGCCGGCAGGCCGCGGATTGGAACAGGCTTCGCGGTGGTCCTTATGGGGCCACCGCAGAAGCACGTGGCGGGCTCCCGGTCCCGGTCGCCCAGCAGTAGCCGGGTGGTGTCTGGCGAGGTGTCGATCAGTGCTCGTCGTAGTGGCCGTCGTGTGCCGCGTGGCGGTGTCCGTCATGGATGTAGTCGACGTGGTCGCCGTGCGGTACGGCGACGTGACCGCATCCTTCGCCGTGGACATGCTCGTGCCCGCCGGAATGCTCGGCGTGATCGGCCGGCTCGCATTCATCCACATGGTCGCCGTGAACTCGGTGAATATGCCCGTCATGGACGTAGTCGACGTGGTCGCCGTGCGGTACGGCGACGTGACCGCATCCCTCGCCGTGGACGTGCTCATGGCTCGAATGCGGGGTGTGGACACTGCTGGTCATTCTGCTGTACTCCCTTTCCGAGGTTTCGATACCATCCAATAATTCGTATCCTCGCATACATCAGCTATGTTGCCCATCGATTGCCCACGTGGGTGGCATGGTACTGCGTGGTGAGTAGATGAATGCGGTTTTCTCGCCCGCTACGCGCTCAGCGCGGCCGGGGAAAGGTTCCACTCGCCGCTGCCACTGATCTCGAGTCGGTGGTTGTGATGGCGATCCACCGTGCTGCGGTGTGCCACACTGACCAGCACTGTGTCGGGTGACTCGCTGCGCACCAGATGGTAGAGGGTGTATTCCAGGCCCTCGTCGACTGCGGAGGTGGCCTCGTCGAGGAAGGCGAGTTTGGGTCGTAGCAACAGAATTCGCGCGAAACCGATCCGCTGTTGTTCCCCTGGGGAGAGCGTGTCACCCCAGTTGTCGTCGTCATCGAGCCGATCGACCAGGTGGCCCAGGTTGACCTTGATCAGGGTTTCGCGCAGCGTCTGGTCGCTGATACTGCCCGGCGTGCCCGGATAGGAGATGGCGTCGCGCAAATTCCCGAGTGGCAGGTACGGGCGCTGGGACAGGAACAGGGTGTCGTTCCCCATCGGTCGTCGCACGGAACCTGTTGTGTAGGGCCATAATTCGCCGATGCTGCGGAGCAGGGTGGTCTTGCCGGCGCCGGATTTTCCCTTCACGACCAGTGCATCGCCGGGGTGGAGTCGCAGGGACAGATCGTTGATCAGTGGTGTCCCGTCCGGCTTGGTGACCGTCACATCGACAAGTTCCAGGCCCGCACTCGATGTGCTGGTGTCGATCGATGGGAGTGTCCTGGATTTCTCGTCGGCGTCGCGCAGCCCGTCGAGGCGGACCAGGGTGGCTCGCACGTAGGTGAACGCGTCGTAGGAGTTTTGTGGCATGGACACCGCGGCCTGCAAGCTGGTGAAGGCGCTGCCCGCCTGTTGCATGTTGCCGAGGGTGGTGATGCCCTCGAGTATTTGGGGGCCCATGATCAGTCCGACGAAGATGCCGGTGACCTGGTTGGTGAGCTGGTTCCAGCCGTAGAACTTGATGAGGCGGTAGACGCGCTGCCAGGCGTTGTCGATGACGGCGTCGAAGCGATGGTCGAGCCCGGCGCGTTCTTCGCGTTCACCGTGATAGAACGCGACGTTCTCGGCGTTCTCGCGCAGGCGCACGAGGCCGAAGCGGTAGTCGGCGGTGCGGCGCTGGAACAGGAAGTTCAACCGGATCAGTGGGTGCCCGATCCAGAACGCGACAGCGGTGACGACCACGGTGAATATGAACACCGAGAACACCAATGCGCGGGGAAGGTGCCAGCCCAGGACGTTCAGCGGGAGTGAGAGTTTCCACAGGATCGGCGTGAACGACACCACGGTCAGGCCGCTGCCGATCACGCCGCTGCCGCTGACCGCATACGGGCCGACGGTGCCGCCGAAGGCCAGGGCGAAGATGCCGTTGACGAAGTCCTGCGTGTCCTGCTGGATGCGTTGGTCGGCGTTGTCGATGGTGTTGTCGATGAACCGGTTTCGGTAGTACGCCTTGCCGGACAGCCAGTCGTCGAGGTAGCGCTGGTTCAGCCATTTCCACCAGTGGATCTGGAAGGCGTAGTTCAGCCAGTACGTGACCATCACCATGACCGTGAAAATGGTGGCCAGCACCGTGAACACGATCATGCTGTGCCAGAACAACGTCTTGGCGTGGGCCATATTCGATGCATCGTGGCCGGCCAGTGCCTGCACGCCGAGCTGCAGCGAGGAGTACATGTCGTTGTAGTAGTAGGTGAACAGCACCTGGATACGCACCGAGTACACCGCGAGCAGAACGACGATCCCCAGCAGGCCCCACCCGGCCCAGCTGTGACGGCCCGTGAAGTAGCCGCCGGTGATGCGCCAGAACATCCGCCCCCACCCGGTGAACTTGATCAACGCGGCCGCGATCATCAGGAAGATGGCCGCGGTGAGGGCGAATCCCTTCGCGATCCACCAGAGGCTGTGGAAGAGCTCGTGACCCCAGTCGAGTCCGGATGCGCCGATCATGCGCGGCAGCGTAACGGTCATTGCTGGGAATCGCGTGTCAACCGGTTTCCCGGCACCGTGACCCGCACCGTTGCGGGGTAGCGCGCACACCAGGGGGAGGCCGATTCGGCTGCGGCCGGACCTCGTGCCGCGCAGGCGGACTGGGCAGCCTGCGGCTGCGGGTTCTGTTCGGCTGGATAACCGGCCCGCGCCCTGCTACCTTGATGACAATGGTTTTCAGTTTCATGTTCTGATGAGGGATGCATGATGGTGGGTTCGGGTAAGAGCAACCGTGTGATGGCGGCCGCGTTGTGCGGGGTCGCGCTCGTCGCGACGGCGACGGCGTGCGGTACGTCCTCGACGTCATCCGGGCCGGGTAATTCCGGCGGGAAGCTCGAGGTGGTCGCGACGATCAATGCGTGGGGCAGCATCGCCGGACAGCTCGGTGGCGACAAGGTGCACCTGACGAGCATCATCACCAATCCCGACACCGACCCGCACGACTACGAGCCGTCCCCGGCCGACGCGCGGGCTGTGGCCGGGGCGAAGGTGTTCCTCGAGAACGGCATCGGTTACGACGCCTGGGCGGACAAGCTGCTGGCGGCCAACCCGGGCCAGAACCGCACCGAACTGAACATCGGCAAGCAGTTGGGTGTGCCCGACGACGGCAACCCGCACCAGTGGTACTCGCCCGATTCGGTGACCAAGGTCGTCGACGCGATCACCGATGACTACAAGAAGGCCGACCCGGCCGACGCGGCATACTTCGAGGATCGGAAGAACACGTTCGAGAACACCACCCTCGCCAAGTACAAGGGCCTGATCTCCGATATCAAGACCAAGTACGCCGGCACCCCGGTCGGGGCGAGCGAGTCGATCGTCGCTCCGCTCGCCGAGGCGCTGGGGCTGAACCTGATCACGCCGCCGGAGTTCCTGAAGGCGATCAGCGAGGGCACCGATCCGTCGCCGGCGGACAAGGCGGCCATCGATCAGCAGATCGCCGCCAAGGCGCTGCGGGTATACGTGTTCAACAGCCAGAACAGCACCCCGGATGTGCAGGCGCAGGTGGACGCGGCGAAGAAGCAGGGTATCGCGGTCACCACCGTCACCGAGACCCTCGCCCCGGCCGGGGCGACGTTCCAGGATTGGCAGAGCAGCCAGTTGCAGTCGCTGGAAGATGCCTTGCACACCGCGACCGGCAAGTAGCCATGACCAGGTCACAGGCCAGGGCCGTGCCGGACGACATCGCGATCCCGCACGCTGCCTCCGTGGTCTCTATGAGGGGGGCCGCGGCGGTAGTGGGCGGCAAGCAGGTCTGGTCGCGCGTGTCTGTGGACGTGGAGCCGGGACAGTTCGTTGCCGTGCTCGGCCCGAACGGCGCCGGGAAATCCACGCTGCTGAAGGCGATCTTGGGTGTGACACCGGCGACCGGGGATATCGAGGTGCTCGGCGGGCCGCCGGGACGGAACAACGCCGGCATCGGCTATCTGCCTCAGCGCCGGGCCTTCGATACGGGTGTGCGCCTGCGCGGTGTCGACATCGTGCGGCTCGGCCTCGACGGCGCTCGCTGGGGCACGCCGCTGCCGTGGCTATCCAGACTCGTTGCACCCCAACGTGTCCGCGACGAACAACAGCGGTTGGGTGAGGTGATCGAGTTGGTCGGTGCGAGCGCCTACGCGCATCGGCCGATCGGGCAGTGTTCCGGTGGCGAGCAGCAACGCCTGCTCATCGCGCAAGCATTGATCCGCCGCCCGCGCCTGCTGCTGCTCGACGAACCACTCGACAGCCTGGATGTGCCCAGCCAGGCCGGTATCAGCGCACTGATCCGCGACATCTGCCACCGGGAGAACATCGCGGTCATGATGGTCGCGCACGATGTGAATCCGATTCTGCCGTACCTGGATCGGGTGGTGTATCTCGCGCGCGCGACCGCGGTCAGCGGCAGCCCGCAGGATGTGATCACCGCAGAGCAGCTCTCGGCTTTGTACGGCATCCGGATCGAAGTGCTGCGCGACAGCACCGGCCGGCTCGTCGTGGTCGGCCAGCCCGACGCGCCCGCCGGCCATGGCGTAACGGATCCGGCGGCGAGGCGCGGCGAATGAATCCGGCCGCAACCTGGAACCTGGCGCAGGACCTGCGCCAGATGCTGTCGTTCCCGTTCATGGTCAACGCCCTGCGGGCGGGCACGATCGTCGCGGTCGTGGCAGGCGCGGTGGGCTGGATGATGGTGCTGCGCCGCGAAAGCTTCGCCGGGCACACCCTCGCGGTGGTCGGGTTTCCCGGCGCGGCGGCGGCTACCTGGCTCGGACTGGCCGCCGGCTACGGCTATTTCGCGGCCTGCCTCGGCGCGGCCCTGGTCATCGCCGCACTGCCCGCGGCGGCCCGCTCCCGTGGTAGCGCCGAGCGGTCGGCGGTGATCGGCATCGTGCAGGCGTTCGCGCTGGCCGCGGGCATGTTGTTCGTCAGCCTCTACAAGGGGTTCCTGTCGGGGCTGACCAATCTGCTGTTCGGAACCATCGCCGGGGTCACCACCGGCCAGGTGACCATCCTGCTGGCCGCGGCCGTGCCCTGCCTGCTGCTGCTGTTCGTGCTCGGCCGCCCCCTGCTGTGGGCCTCGGTCGATCCGGGAACCGCTGCCGCGCAGGGTGTTCCGGTGCGGCTGGTGGGGGCGTTGTTCATGCTGCTGCTGGGCGTCGCGGCGGCCGGTACGAGCCAGGTCACCGGCAGCCTGCTGGTGTTCGCGCTGCTCGTCGCCCCGGCCGCCGCGGCACACCAGCTGACCAGCCACCCCGGGCGGGGCATCGCGGTATCTGTGGTGATCGCCCTCGCCGTCACCTGGGTCGGGATGGGGTTCGCGTACTTCTCGCCGTACCCGATCGGATTCTGGGTCGCGAGTTTCGCGTTCGGGATCTATCTGCTCGCCGCTGCCGCTCGCGCAGTGCTGGACCGGGGAGCCCAGCGGCACGCCCGGCCCGCCCCCGCAGTCACAAGGGTGCCGGCATGACACCTCTGACGAGCATGTTCGCGCACCCGTTCATTACGCATGCGCTGACCGCCGGCACCGCCGTGGCGTTGCTGTGCGGGCTGGCCGGGTACTTCCTGGTGCAGCGCGGTGAGGTCTTCGCCGCGGACGCGCTCGGGCACGTCGCCTACACCGGCGCGATGGCAGCGCTGGCCGCCGGAATCAACCTGTACACAGGGCTTTTCATCGCCGCGGTGGCGGCCGGAATCGCACTCGGGCTCGGCGGGGCCCGCGGCGGCTCCGACGACGTGGCGATCGGCTCGTTCTTCTCCTGGACCCTCGGTCTGGGCGTGCTGTTCCTGACCTATTACACCACCCACCGCAGCGGCGGCAGCACCGGCAACGCGAACGTGAACGTGCTGTTCGGCAGCATCTTCGGCATCAACACCGACGATGCGGTCACCGCCGTGCTCGTCACTGCCGCGAGCATCGTTCTGCTGCTGGTCATCTCGCGACCACTGTTGTTCGCCACCATCGACCCCGCCGTCGCACGCGCGGCCGGTGTGCCCGTCCGGATGCTCGGCGCGGTATTCCTGGCGCTGATCGGTGCCGCGGTCGCCGAGGCCACCCCACTGGTGGGCGCCGTCGTCGTGCTCGGCTTGCTCGCCGCCCCGCCCGCTGCCGCTGCCCGGCTCACCAACCGGCCGTGGCGGGCGTTCTGGGGCTCGGCCGCGCTGGCGGTACTAGCGGTCTGGGCCGGTATCACCGCGTCCTACCTCGTTCCCGCCGCACCGGCCAGCTTCACGATCATGACCGTAGCCACCTGCGGTTACCTCGCCGCCGTACTACTGGACCGATTCCGCCGCCACCGAGCCCGAACCCACCGAACCCATGCCCTCACCGAACCGACAGCCAACTGACACCCGACCCGGGCAGCGCCGCCGCGTCACACCACAGCAGCGCGCCGTCCTCGAGGCGCTGGAGCGCAGCGACAAATTCCGCAGCGCCCAGCAGTTACACGCCGAGCTACTCGCCGGCACGGCTGTGCGCGCCGGCCTGACCAGCGTGTACCGCATCCTGCACCAGCTCACCCATGAACAACTCGTGGAGACCCAGCGCGCCGAGGACGGCGAACTGCTCTACCGCCTGCGCCACACCACGATTCACCACCACAACCTTCTGTGCCGGATCTGCGGCCGCGCCGAACAATTCACCCTCGACACCCTGGAACTCCACACCCAACACATCGCACAACATCACCGGTACGCCGACGTCGATCACCACATCGACCTGTACGGCACATGCCCGGATTGCGCTGTCGGCCAACACGATCAATCGCAAACATAACGCGCGCTCGCCGATTCCGCGGCGGTCGCCGGATTCGGCACCCCGGACCTGCCGGCTGGGACCGACCCAGTCTTCACGCCGCTCGTCCAGCGGCGCCGCAGCGCACCGCTCGAGCGGGTACCGTATTCCGCGGCAGCGGATCCGAGGCGTGCTCAACCTCGCACCTATCCGCCTTGGATTCTGTTGTAAGTCAACATCTTTCGACTTGCTCCAAGAGCGTGTCAGCCGGCCGCTCGCCCCGGCCGCGTTGTCGCCCGACGTGGGCAACCGCGCGACCGCTCTCCAGCCCGGAAGGCAGCCTGCTGCCGGGCGGCCGCCGCCACGCCTGCGCGGTTCCGCCCGGCACTTCCGCTACCGAGCCGCCAGTACGCCCGGACGCATCACGAACCCCGGGTCAACCTGTGCGACAAGGTCTTTCCCCGCCCATGCCTCGGCGTTGCGGACATGGAATTCGACGGCGTAACGCTGGTAGGTCGCCCAGTCCCGCTCGACAGAATCCAGAGCCGACCGCAGAGTGGCCAGCGCACCGCGGTTGTCCGGTTCCAGATCGGCGACCGGCCGGACCTCGCCGCGCTCGGCGGCACGCACATGGCCCGACCGCCCCACCCAGCACAGCAGATCCTCGCCCACCTGCTCGCGCAGGAACGCCAGATCATCCTCGTCGCACACCTTGTTGCCGATCACCGCGATCCGGATACCGAAATCCCTGGCGTAGCCCAGGTATTGCCGGTAGACCCCGACGCTACGCAGCGTCGGCTCACACACCAGAGCGGTCAGATCGAAACGGGTGAACAATCCCGAAGCGAACGAATCGGCGCCAGCGGTCATATCGACCACCACGTACTCGCCCGGACCGTCGGCCATGTGATTGAGCAGCATCTCCGCGGCACCGACCTTGGAGTGATAGCAGGCCACCCCCAGATCCTCCTCGGCGAACGGCCCGGTCACCATCAGCCGGGCCCCACCGGCCTCCCGCACACAGGCGGCATAGATCGGGTTGTCGTCCACCACTCCCAGCAGCCGCGACCCGGTCCCCGGCGGCGTTGTCTTGATCATTGCCTCGGCCGAGGCAATCCGTGGATTGCTACCGCGCAGGTAGTCCTTGATCAACGGCAGATGCCCGGCGAGCGTCGGCAGGGTCACCGACTCCTCCTCGCTCATCCCCAGAGCCGCCGCCAAGTGCTGGTTGATATCGGCATCGATCGCCAGGACCGGTGCGCCCTGCTCGACGAGATAGCCGATGAACAACGACGACAGCGTGGTTTTCCCACTCCCACCCTTGCCGACGAAGGCGATTTTCACCGCCGCACTCCTCTCCTACTAAAAACGACATTCATTTCCGAAATCTTCGACGACACTGTACCGAGGCATCGGGTGGGAGCTAGTGCCGACACACACTCGCATGCAGAACTGCAGTGGCATCACCACCCGGACCCCGAAGCCCCCCAACCGCTGACACGGTCGAAAACTCAACCATCGTGGTGGCCATGGGCCGGGGCGACACCTGCCCCTACTTCCCGGGCGTGCCCTAACCGCGACTGGACCGTCGAGGAGGCTGCCGGACACACCCTCGAGGTCGGGCGACCTATCCACAACCAGATCGAACACCGCAGCCGCGAATTGCCGACCGAGCCAGGCATCTCCTGAACCCGCCTGCTGGACCGTCAAGTCTGTTGTGCGACAACGAGTGTCCGGCATGGTCATGACCAGCCAAGATTCGAAACCCAACGAATTGCCGACAATGGTTCTGACCGACCATAGAACGGGCCGCGCGTCGAAGCGGCTGAACGCGACCCGAGACCGGTACTGCCACAAGTGAATTCGTCGACCGAGTGGACGCTACTGCCGACCGCAACGAGGACGGCCGATCCGTGGAACCCCCGGCGGCCGACACGGACCTCGATTGCCGTTCGGGTGTGTGCTCTCCCGAGCCTGATTTCCCGGTCGCAGGTTCTACGAGGGGAGTGTCGGAATTTTTGTGGGCAGAACGGTGAATTGTCCTGCTAGTTTCCGGTTATCCGCTCACCATAGTGCAGGGCGAGCGTGTTGAGTGTATCCTTCCATCCGCTGATCTTTCCAGTGATATTCGGCCGGTTTTTGATCGGGTTTCTGACGACCAGATAGAGGACCTTGAGGGCGGCCTGCTCGTTGGGGAAATGTCCCCGGCGGCGGGTCGCCTGCCGAAACCTCGCGTTCATGCTTTCGACCGCATTCGTGGTATACACGAGCTTGCGGATCGGTGCCGGGAACTTGAGAAAAGGCGTGAATTGTTCCCAGCTGTTGCGCCAGACTGCGATCATGGCCGGATACCTGGGCTCCCAATCGGCGGCGAACTCGGCGAAAAGCGATTCGGCAGCCTGCTCGGTGGGTGCGGTGTAGATGGCGCGTAGTTCTTTGGTGATCTGGCTCCAATACTTTCGTGAACTATATTTGAGACTGGCCCGTACAAGGTGGACAACGCACTGCTGGACATCAGCCAGGGGCCAGGTGTCGTTGATCGCCTCGGGCAGTCCTTTGAGCCCATCGCAGCAGACGATCATGACATCGGCAACCCCACGATTACGCAGCTCACCGAGCACACCGGCCCAGTGTTTCGCGCCTTCGCCACCGGTGCCGACCCACAGGCCCAGCACGTCTCGCTCACCAGCCAGGGTGACACCGACCGCGACGTAGATCGGCCGGTTGACGACCTTCCCATCCCTGATCTTCACGAAAATAGCATCGATCAGCACGACCGGATACACGCGTTCCAAAGGCCGTGACTGCCATTCGTTCATTTCCTCGACCACCTTATCGGTGATCTTCGAAATCAACTCCCGTGAAACCTCCACATCATAGATCTCCGACAGATGCTTCTGAATTTCTCCGGTTGTCAATCCCTTCGCATACAGGGAGATGATCGACTCGTCGAAACCCTCCACCCGCCGGGAATGCTTGGGCACCATCTTCGGCTCGAACTCCGAATTCCTATCCCGAGGAACATCAATCCGCACCGAACCCACATCGGTATGCACCGTCTTCTGCGACCGCCCGTTGCGGTGGTTTCCGTCCCCGCGGACCGGCTGGTCGCCCTTGGAATAGCCGAGGTGCTCGTCCATTTCAGCGTTCAACGCCGTTTCCAGCACAGTTTTCGTGATCTGGGACAGCAAACCTCCCGGACCGGCCAGCGACACCCCTTCTTTCCGCGCCCTGTCGATCAATTCCTGAGCGATCCGGACATCCAGACCGTCCGCTGCCGACCGCCCTCCGGCCGCCGGCATCGACTCCTCCGACACGATGATCCCTTCCGCTGAGACACGCCGCCTCAGCCTCTCCGATCACCGTCCCGCCCACAAGATCTCAGACAGTCCCTCTACGAGCGAAGATCGGTAGTCGGCGAACTGCGGGGGTGCGCCGACCTATTGCCGGAGCGATAGTCGGCGCACCGCCGGTGTGGTGGGGCGGGGACTCAGATGTTGAATCGGCCGGCGAATGCGCGTAGCGGCAGGTCGGCGCTGGTGATGATTCCGGGTCGGGCGGCGACGACGGATTTGATGGAGTTCAGGGCGGGCAGTCCGGTGACGGTCATGCCGATGGAGGCGAAGTTCTCCGGGTTCGACAGGTCGAATCCCTTGCGCGGGAAGATCATGTGTTTGCTGTAGATGTTCGGGTCGCCGGTCACCTGGGTGATGTAGCAGCCCTTGATCTCCCACGACGGGTCGGTGTGCGGGGTCATCTGCCATTCCAGATGGGTTTCCACCCGTGGGACGCCGTCGACCATGCCCTGGTATTTGATGTAGTTGGCGCCGAGCGAGCCTTTGGGCATGAAATACCAGCCCAGATCGACATCCTTTGTGCAGGCGCCTAGTTCGTAGCTGAACTTGACCTCGTCGAGTTCGAGGTCGAAGGCGTCGGCCATCAGGTAGACCGCGTCGGCGAACACCGCGGTGTACTTGTAGAGCGAGTCCGGGATCGTCGGATCATCGACCGGGCGGCCGTAACCGACGGCCTTCCAGGTGTCGACCGAGTGGTGGCAGGACACGTCGACCGATTCGGTGGTGGTGATGTTCTCGATCTCGGAGACGTCCGCGGTGTGCACGATTCCGAGGATCTGGTTCAAGCCGGGGTTCATCCCGGTGCCGTAGAAGGTCGAGTTCCCGCGCTCGCACGCGGCCTGGATCACCTCGCTGACCTTACGTCCGGAGGGGTGCGGGTGGTTCTTGTCGCGGTGGAATCCGGTGATCCAGTCGGCGGTGGTGACCACGTTGATCCCTGCTTCGAGGACTTTTTCGTAGAGGTCCTCGTCCGGGAACACGCCGTGGAAGGTGAGCACGTCGGGGCGGGCCGCGATGATCTCCTCGATCGTGCCGGTGGCTTTCACGCCGACCGGGTCGATACCGACGATCTCTCCCGCGTCCCGCCCGATCTTGTCGGGCGAGTAGCAGTGCAGCCCAACCAGTTCCAGATCGCGATGATCGCGGATGCGGCTGATCATTTCGGTGCCGAGGTTGCCGGTGGCGACCTGGAAGACTCGGACCTTGCCGGAAGTGCTCATGGCGAAACGCCTTTCTGTCATGAGGGAGGGGGATGTCGTCTGTTGTGTGCCGGTCAGGTGCCGGTGACCGTCCGTGGCCGGGGTTCGACCGCGCCGCTGCCTGGTCGTGCCGCCGCGGCGGGCCCGCCGTCGGGGTAGAACTGCCTCGCCCATTCGCGCAGCGCGGTGAATCCCTGGAATTCCTTGCGTGACAACGCAGGTGGGTCCGAGTAACGCTGGTGTGCCCAGATGTGGACGTCGGCGTCGAACTGGTCGATGACGAAATCGGCCATCGTCTTGCCGTATTTGGTGATCTCCGGGCTGTCGTCACCGGGTTTGCGGCCGATCCACACGGTGAACCGGACATCGGAGGTGAACTCGTCCACGGGTGTCACCGCGGGCATGGTGCGGTTGTCGACCATGCCCCAGCTCTTGGTGATCGAGCAGCCCAATCCGGCGTTGATCGATTCGACGCCGCTGTTGACCTCGTCTTCGGCTATGCCCTCGTCGAACGCGATGGTGAAGTCGACATAGGACACCGGACCGGAGAAGTCGTGCCGGGTGAACTCCGGGATGAAGGGTGTCTTGTGCACGAACTTGAAGTGCGCGGCGTCGACGCCGTTCTCCATGACGTATTGCGGGTGCAGTTCCTGCCGCTCCCGGAACAGGGTCGCCGCGGGCACCGGCGGGTAATAGTCCGCGGCGGTCTTACCGTCGCCGAACGACTCGAAGATATCCGGGACGTCGAAATACGGTGCCCGCCCGTCGATGTCGTACCAGATCCACACCGCCTCGTTCCGCTCGACGACGGGGTAACTGCGGATGCGGCGGCCCTTGTTCGGGTGTTTCTCGTACGGGATGCATACGTTGCGTCCCTCGCGGTTCCATTCCCAGCCGTGGAACGCGCAGACGATGTTCTCGCCCTGGACGTGCCCGCCGTATCCCAGGTGCGCACCGAGGTGCTCGCAGTAGGCGTCGAATACCGCGACCTGGTCCGACGCCGAGCGCCAGGCGACCATTTCGCGGCCGAAATACTTCATCTTGTGCACTGTGCCGACGGCGATCTCGGCGCACCAGGCCACCTGGAACCAGCCGGTCGGCTCCATCGACAATGGCGGTTTCGCCATCTCGAACCTCCAGAACCTTCGAAGGGCACTACGGGAACTGCTCGGTGCCGGAATCCACCGCGGAAACCATTCTCGCCGAGCGGCAACGATTAGCGTAGAACCCTCTATGAAATAAAACAAGAGGGCTCTATGAAAACTAGGATTCGCTGGTCGGGATCCGTACAATCAGCAGTTGTGACGGAAGTGGCAGTGGGTGGGCGGCGAGCGAACAAGCGGGGAATCGCCTCGCGGGAGAGCATGCTCGAGGCAGCGATCGCCTCGCTGGCCACGGGTGATCCCGGGGCGGTGTCGGGTAACCGGATCGCGCGCGATATCGGCGCGACATGGGGAGTGATCAAGTACCAGTTCGGCGACATCGACGGCCTGTGGGCTGCGGTGCTGCGATATACCGCCGACAAGCGCGGCGATCTGCCCGCGGGGGTCAAGCCCGACGGCACACTGCGCGAGCGGGTTTCCGCAATGATTCGTACCATGGCCGCGGGCCTGCGCAGGCCCGAATCTCTGGCGATCGAGACCCTGCGGGCGGCGCTGCCGCGTGACAACGCCGAACTCGAGCGCGACTTCCCGCTGACCGCCGCGGAGTTGTCGTCCTGGAAACCCAACTGGGACTCCGCTTGTGAACGAGCCTTCGCCGACCTCGGAGTGGACGCGCTCAAGATCCGGCAGGTGGCCGCGCTCATCCCCGCCGCGATGCGCGGCATCACCTCGGAACGGACACTGGGCACCTACGGCGACCTCGACGACGCGCTCGACGGCCTGATCGGCGCCCTCGTCGCGTACCTCGAGAGCTGACAGCACGCCGCGGCGCGCATCGTCCAACGGGTTTGCGCCACAGTCGTTTTCGGCGGGAGTAATGCTGCGGCCATCGTCGTTCCGGTCGTGTGCCGCTGCCGGACGCGCCTTGACGGCATGTTTGAGCGACTTCACTTGCAGGACAACATATCTCGTAAGACCACATATTTCGGTGCGGCGATCCGAGAGCATTCGCGGGCCGGGTGGACGACGATCGTGCAGCCGGTCGGGAACTCGCGCGTGGGGATCGATCGAGGGGTCACGGCCGGGGCCGGTCGATCGCATCGCGGATGGCTTGGATGGCGTTGTCGTGGAGT
>CBJNFW010000142.1:0-21151 GCA_966435935.1 uncultured Nocardia sp. | reverse complement strand
GCCGCGCACAGTCTCCACAACGGAGCGATGGGCTGGAGCGGCATCATCCCGTTGCGGATGCGGCGCGCCTTGCGGTGTTGCTCGGCCTGGTCGGCACCGTGATCGCGCCGACGGGGGTGTGGGGTCACATCGTGAACTGGCTCGAGTTGCTCGGAGTGATCGTCCCGCCGATCGGCGCGGTGTTGATCGTGCATCGGCTGCTCGGTCGCGGTCGTGAGGGGACCGCGGCCGAGTTCCGTCCCACGGCCTTCGCGGCCTGGCTGATCGGTGCCGTCGCCGCGGCCGTCGCGCACTACGAGCTGCGGCGGTTACTCACCCCCAGGGCGACGATCAGCAACGCCGCGCCGCACCATCCGGCGACCGAGAGACGCTCGCCGAGGACGAATACCGACAGCAGGGCCGCGGTCAGCGGTTCCAGCAGGGCCGCTATTGCAGCGAAAACCGGTGCGGCAGTGCGTAATCCACGAAAATAGGCGGTGTAGGCGACGGCGGTGGGCACGCTGCCCAGGTAGGCCGCCGTGGCCAGGGTGGCGGGCCGCAGGGGCAGCGCCATGCCGCTGGTCAGGGCGATGGGGGTGAGCAGCAGGCCGCCGGTGAGCATGCCGAAGGCGGTGGTGCGCAACGGGTCCAGGCCCTCGATCGTCCGCGTGGTGAGCAGGGTGAGGGCCGCGAATCCGGCGGCGGCCAGCAGGGCGAAGCAGATGCCCGCGGTGAGTCGCCATCCGGTCGTGACACCGTCCGGTGACCAGGTGAGCAGAATCAGGCCGGTGACCGCCGCTGTGATCGCGGCGAGCGTCGCGGCATCGGGCCGGCGCCGGGTTCGCAGCGTACCGCCGAGGGCGACGAAGACGGGCAGCGTCCCGATCGTTGCCATCGTCGCGATGCTCACCGAAATGTATTGCACCGCAAGGAAATAACTGCCTTGAAAGAACCCCAGCAGGGCGCCGGTGAGCAGCAGCCGGCCGACCGCGGCCCGGGTCCGCGGCAGGCCGCGCAACCCGCCGGAGACGGCCAGCAGGATGATCGCGAGTCCGCCGCCGATGAGCAGCCGGTAGGCCGCGACGGACAGCGGTGACAGATGCGCCTCGCGGGCGAGGATGGCACCGGACAGACCTCCGGTGCCCCAGAGGATTCCGGCTGTGACGAGAGCCAGCGCGGATCGGTCGCGCGCGGGCGCGACGACGTCGACGGACATGGGTGTTGGTACTCCTGCGTCGAAGAGGAAGGAAAGGACGACGACGCGAGGCAGTCCGACGATGTTCGCACCGGAAGACCGATGCCCGAACTCCGGCCGAGCGGCTGATGCCACCCGGCCCGTGAAACCACCTCGCTCAGGAGGCGGGCGGCGGAGTGACGGTGAAGATTCGGTGCATAGCCGAGATACTACAGGGCGGCCGGGTCCGTTCGGTAGCGGAGCGGATGTGCAATTCCGGCCGTGTCCAATTGGACACGCCGCACGAATCGGGCGGTTTCGGAGTTATCTCCGTGTAAGACTGGCGATCGCACAGTTTTACTCCTCACTACGGAGGACCGTCCATGACGAATTCTGTTGCATCACTGGATCTGCCCCGTCCCCTGGTCATCACATTGGGGAATTTGAAGGGCGGCGTAGGGAAGACCACATCCGCGTTCTTTCTCGCCGCTTATTTCGCCCGGGTACACGAATTGCGCGTCCTGGTGATCGATGCCGACCCGCTCAGCCAGACCGGGTATTCCTGGCATCGCAGGCTGGTCCGGGCCGAGGTGGACATTCCGTTCACGCTCATCGCATTTCCGTCCCGACACGTCGGCGACTGTATCGCCGACAACGCCGCCGACTACGACGTCGTGATCGTGGACGCCGGAGGCGAATCGGCGGATATCTTCAAGGCGGCCATTCCCGCTACCGACGAGCTCGTCCTGTTGACGAGTGTGAGCCCCTCGGAGGTGAAACGAGTGCCCAGCACCTATCGGGCCGCCGAGGAGGCGGCGGCGGGCACGGACCGGGAAATCCGGGTCCGGGTCCTGATGACAAAGGTTCCGGTCACGATGAAGAACGGCGTCAACATTTCCACCGAATATCGCACGCAGCGGGCCTGTCTGGAAGACGCCGATTACGAGGTTTTCCAAACCTGGGTGAGCGCATGGAAGTGGTATCGCGAAGCCGCCGATGGGGAAGTCGGCGAAGGCGCGGAGAATCCACTCCAGGATCTCGGCGAATACCAGCAGGTGGGCGATGAACTCGTCGCGCCCTATCGCGCCGCGCTGGGGGTGCCCGCCTGATGCCTCCGCAACGCAGGAAATCCACGATCGGCGGCGGTCACGCACAGGCGCTCAATCCGCTGGACGACGCGGCCGAGCACACGCCCGCGGTCTCGCCGCTGCGCGATGCCGAATGGAATCGCCAGGAACGGTCGGGGCGGGCCCTGGCGGTCGTACCGCCATCCGCCGAACCGCAGCTGGTCAACGTGCTCACGGTCCCGCTGCCCGATCCGGGTGAGGGACCGCTCAGCGACGGCGAGCAGACGCAGTTGTCGGCCTGTGAATCCTCGATCGGCACGCTGCGGATGGCTTTCTGGGCGGCCGGCCGGGCGCTGCAGATCGTGCGTGACGGACGGCTGTACCGCAATTCCTACGCCAGTTTCGACGACTATGTCGAACAGCGATGGGATATGCAGCGCTCCTACGCGCACAAACTGATTCGCGCTTGGCCGCTGGCCGCGAAACTGCATCCGCTTGCCCCCGGAATCAACGAGGGGCAGATCCGGGAATTGCTGCCGGTGGCGGCCGAGCACGGTGAGGATGCCGCGGTCACCGTCTATGCCACGCTCGCCGCGGGCGATGTGAAGATCACCGCGGGCAAACTGCGCGAAGCGGTGGCGGTGCTGCCCGGTGAATTCGATCGCGACCGGGTGGTACAGCGGCTGCAGGCGTGGCTGCGCGGTGAGCTGGCCGAGGATTCGCGCGAACATCCGATGGATCTGTTCAGTTCGGCCGAGACCCGGCTGGCCGCGCTGACCCGCCGGATCGTCAAGGGGTCCGGCGGCGACCCGGACGCGGCCCGTGAATTCGCCGCCAAATTACGCGGCCTGGCCGAGCAGATCGAACAGCAAATCAGCGCCTGAGTAGTATCCGACAATGCCCCGCAGTGCAGAAAACGCATTGCGGGGCATTGTCGTGAGATCAGTTGTTTTTCGATACTTTACCATCTCGTTATCGTATTTTGTACGATTGCCATTGTAATTCCTCTTTTTCCGGCGAATGATTGCGCCTCGGATCCGCTCGACTGGACGCATCACCGTGTTGTTTTCCGAATCTATTTCGAGGAGCTCGACGGAGTCACCCGCGTCAACGGGACGCGGGGTCGCACGGCCCCGATCGGCCCTCGATGACAGGATCGTGAGGAGCACATCATGAGCGCAGGAAACGACGAGGTCCGATATACCCGCCTACTGCGGCGGGTGCTCTGGTTCGCGGTTGGAGTCGCCGCGGCCACAGTCGGAATGATCTGGGCGACGTTGCTCACCACCGGCCAGGCCGCCGCCCAACCGCTGAACCTCCCCGGCATCGGTGTCATCGATGTGCCGAGCCAGGTCGCCGTTCCCGAAGGTGTCCAACAGGGGCTCCATCTGGTTCCCGCCGCGCCGCAACCCGATTCGAGAATCGAGCCGCGCGTCGTGATCGGCGTGGCGCACGTCCCCGAAATCGTGCGGTCCGCCGTCGGGCTCGCGCCTACTCCCGCGGTCGCGCACCCCGCCGCGACGCCTCTGCCCGGTGCGGGCGAAGTGGCACCCTGTGCTGGAGTCACCCATTCCACTGCCGCGGCGATACCCGCGATCGCGCACCCCGCCATCGCGCTCGCACCGGCGCCGGGCATCGCGGGTTTCGCCGCCGCGCCCACGGTGATGACCGCACCTGAACAGTCTTTCCTGCGGGCGTTCGCGTTCGCCCCGGGCTCGGCTCCGAACTCGGCCCCGGCTCCGAACTCGGCCCCCGGCGAAGCACAGCCCGGATTGCCGGCGCTGCCGCCGGTGCTGGATACCCCGCAGGTCCGGCAATTCCTGTCGGCACCCCCGTTCCGCGGATTGACGTTGCCCGGCCTGAAACTGCCGACGCCGCCGGCGCTGTCCGCGCCGCAGGCCGCGCCCACGCCGCGGGAGACCACCGGTGAACGCGCTCTCGATGCCGCTCGCTCCAAACTCGGATCGGCCTATCGCTACGGTTCGGCGGGACCCAACGCCTTCGACTGTTCCGGCCTGGTGCAGTGGTCGTACCGGCAGGCCGGCGTATCCCTGCCACGCACCAGCTACGCGCAACTCGACTCCGGGACCCCGGTACCGCTGAACCAGTTGCGGCCCGGTGATGTGGTGTCGTTCTACGGCGGTGAGCATTCGGCCATCTACGAGGGCAACGGGCGAGTCATCCACGCATCGACCGACAGCACCGGGGTGATCGAATCCCCGATCTCACAGATGCCGGTCGCCGGCGCGCGGCGATTCTGATCGGCGGCCGGTCATGGGAGCAATGGCAGTGTGTTCCGGTCAGCCCGCGGCGAGTTCGCCGACCGCCGCGACGACCAGCGCGTTGATCGCCGGTGGCAGCGTCTGCTCGGGATCGGGCGCGAAACGGGGGGAATGGTTGGAGGCCGTCCCGGCGGGCAGCGCCATCTCCCGGTGCAATCCGATCCAATCCTCGGCGGTGTACCGATCCGCCGCGAAGCCGCCGACATACCAGAACACCGACGCGCAATTCGCCGCAGTGGCGAAAGCTCCGAAATCCTCACTGCCGGTGATCGGCCCGGGCAGCGGGAAGGCCGGGAAGCCGTTGGCGGCGAACGTCGCGAGCAGGCGGTCGGTGTCGGCGGCGGTGTTGGTCGTCACCGGGAAGCTGTCGAATACCTCGATCACCGGATCCTTGTGCGCCCCAGCGGATTCGGCCTCCGCGGCGGCCATCCGGCGCACCCCCTCCAGGATCGTCTCGCGCGAGCCGGGGGTGAATGTCCGCAGACTCAAGAGCATTTCGGCCTGTTCGGCGATCACGTTCGGGCGGTCGCCGACGTGCAATGCGGCCGGCGTGAGCACCGGCGCGGACGGCAGTCCGGAATGCTGGGCGGCCAGCCCCTGCAACCGCTGCACCAGAGAGGCGGCCATGGTCAGCGGATTCACCGCGGCATGCGGCATGGAGGCGTGCCCGCCCGACCCGGTCAGCTCGATCCGGATCGAATCCGACGCCGCCATCAGCGTGCCGCCGCGGCTGAGGATCAATCCGGCCGGAACGGGGCCGACGTGCTGACCCAGCACGATCCGCGGCCGCGGGAAACGGTCCAGCAGACCGTCGTCCAGCATGCCGTGCGCGCCGAAACCGGTCTCCTCGGCGGGCTGGAAGACCGCCACGATCGTGCCCGGCAGGGCGTCGCGCTCGGCCAGGCGTGCGCAGGCGCCCAGCAGAGCTGTGACGTGGACGTCGTGGCCGCACGCGTGCATGACTCCCGGCGTGCGCGAGGCGTAGTCCAGTCCGGTCTCCTCCTGCACCGGCAGCGCGTCCATATCCGCGCGCAACCAGATCACCGGGCCGGGACCGCCGCCGAGCACACCGACCACACCCGTGCCACCGACACCCTCGGTGACCTCCCAGCCGGGCATCGCCCGCAGTTCGTCCGCGACCAGGCTGGCCGTAGCGACCTCCGCGCCGGACAGTTCGGGATTCGCGTGCAGGTGCCGGTAGACCTCCAGCCAGTGCTCCTGCACGGCGGGCATCGCCGCGACGCCGGCCAGACCGGCACGCACCGCGCTCTCGATATCGACGGGGGAGGTCATCGGGCAGCTCCTTCTTGGCGGGAGATCAGCGGGGTCGCGTCCCACGCACCCGAACTCGCCCGTCTCCGAACCGGATCCGCACGGCCGTGCGCCGTGCGCACCTCGAATATATGAGCAGCGGCGATTACCCGAGCACCGAGCCGGTCACCGACGCGAGCGATCAGACCGGCGCGCCCTGACCGATTCGCTCGTGACCGGCCAACTCGTGATCGGCCGACTCGTCCGGACCCGGGCTCGGGCAGATGCCCACGGTGCGCCAATCCGCGGCATCCGGATTGCCCTGGTACAGCGAGATCTTGCAGTCCAGCACCGCGACGGTCTGCCGCAACTCCTCGATCTGTGCCAGCACGTCGGCACGGGTGCGCTGGAACATCGCCAGGCGCTCCGGATAGGTCGACTCCCCGGCGCGGACGAGTTCGGCGTAGCGGATCATGTCCGCCACGGACATTCCGGTGCGGCGCAGCTTGCCGATCAGCGCCAGCCAGTCCATATCCCGATCGCTGAACCGGCGTTTACCGGCGTGATCGCGGCCCACCGAATCCAGCAGCCCGATCCGCTCGTACCAGCGCAGCGTGTCGCGAGTCAGACCGCAGAGTTCGGAGACCTCGCCGATCGAATAACGCGCCCGTTCGTACTCGGGATCGTCCCTGTCGGTGATCCGATCCCATGCGGCCGTGCCCATAACTCTCGCCTCCGCTTCGATCCGGCGTGTCCGGTAGCCGCCGCGGCGCCTCCGGACTCGGGCCCATTCTGCCGCACTTCGCCGCGGACCCGCCGGGCCGCTGGTCAGGAGCGCTTCGGGATTTCCTGGATCGCCCACTTGTTGCCGTCGGGGTCCGCGAAATAGGTGAACAGCCCCCAGCCCTCGTCCTTCACCGGCGTGGCTGCCACGCCCGCGGCGGTGAGTTGCCGATAGGCCTGCTCCGCGCTGGCGACGACGATCTGCATGCCGACCACGCTGCCCGGAGCGGCATCGGTGATGCCCTTGCCGATGGCGATCGAACATCCGGAACCGGGCGGGGTCAGCTGAACGAAGCGGATGTCCTCGGTGGGACTCTCGTCGTAATCGGCGTTGAAGCCGATACCGGTGTAGAACTCCTTGGCGCGATCGACGTCGGTGACGGGGATGGCGACGAGCTCGATTTTCCAGTCCATGCGCACAGGATGGCAGCAGGCACCGACAAGTTTCGCGCTCCGTCTCCCGGCCGTCGATTCCGCACCCCTTCCAGCAGGAGCGCCGGAAAAGGACCGGACGATCGGGGAGAGTCGGCCTACCCTGAATTCATGGCCAAGGAGATCGATCGGATCCGCGCGAGATCGGCGCTCGAGACGATCAGGGAAAGTCCGCTCATCGCCGCGATCGCACTGCTGCCCGTGTTCGCGGTTCTGGGCGTCGTATGGTGGCTGACCAACTGGTTCGTGGCCTTGGTGCTGCTGATCGTGTTCGGTGTGGTCGTCGTGGTCCGCGGGCGGATCATCAGCTAGCGCCCCGGCGGCCGGCGCGGGACGTGGAAGCGCACCAGATCGCCCGTCCCGGCGTCCAACTCGGCCCAGGCCCGGTCGAATTCCAGGACCGCCAGCGCCGAGGTGGGAAATTTGCGGCTGAGCTGCGCGGCCGGTTCGGAATCGCGATTGGCGGCCAATTCCCAAGCGGTCCAAGGCATTCCGGGGGAATGTCCGACCACGAGCAGGGTCTGCACGTCCGGCTCGGTGAGCTGGATCAGCTCGATGAGCGTGCGCGGCGAAGCCTCGTAGATCGAGGATTCGAATTGCACCGGCGCGGCGACCGCTGTCGCGGCGAGCGTCTCGCGGGTGCGCACCGCGGTGGAACAGCAGACCGCGTCGATCGCCGGTTGCGTCTCGCGCAGCCAGCCACCGGCCAGCGCCGCCTCGCGCCGTCCGCGCGGGGCGAGCGGCCGATCGTGATCGACGACACGTTCGGGGTAATCGGATTTGCCGTGTCGCATCAGGATCAGGGTCCGCACCATAGCCGATACCGTAAGCCGACCGGGCCGAGCGGGCACTCGGGCATGCCGGTCGATGCGGTATTCGGGTTACCGAAACCCTGTTCCGATGCATCCTGATGAGAGAGACGTCTCACTCTCGAGGCACACTGAAGGTGGCGTCACATCCATTGCTCGCGGGCATCGGATGTGATGCCCGTCCCGCTCCGAGCCCCGGCGCGGGTACGGCCCCATGATTGTTTCGAGGATCTGCGAGATATGGCCTATGTGATCACGCAGCGCTGTTGCGACGACGCCAGCTGCGTACCCGAGTGCCCGGTCGATTGCATTCGTCCGACTCCGGAGCAACCCGAGTTCGCGACGACCGAGCAGCTCTACATCGACCCCGACACCTGTATCGACTGCGGTGCCTGTGTGGATGCCTGCCCGGTGGAGGCCATCTTCTCCGAGGACGATCTGAGCGCGTCGCTGGCGCGTTTCGCCGAGATCAACGCCGCGTACTTCCAGCGTCATCCGCTGGAATCGAATTTCGACCCGCTGGTCACCCCGGCGCGTCCGCCGAAGGACCTGGGCACGCTGCGGGTCGCGATCGTCGGGGCCGGGCCCGCGGCCTGCTACGCGGCCGAGGAACTGCTGCGCCGCGCGGACGTCGAGGTGGAGATGTTCGACCGGCTGCCGACCCCGTGGGGTCTGGTGCGCGCCGGGGTGGCCCCGGACCACCCGGGGACCAAGGGCGTGTCCAACATGTTCGAGAGCGCCTTCCGTCGCGAGACCCTGCAGTACCACCTGAACGTCGAGGTGGGTAAACACATTTCGCACGAGGAGCTGGTGAAGCATCACCACGCGGTGATCTACGCGGTAGGCGCGTCCACGGACCGCCGCCTGGGCGTACCCGGCGAGGATCTGCCGGGCAGTCACTCCGCGACCGAGTTCGTCGCCTGGTACAACGGGCATCCGGACTACACCGAGCGCACCTTCGACCTGTCGGGGGAGCGCGCGGTCATCGTCGGCAACGGCAACGTCGCCTTGGACGTGGCGCGGGTGCTGACCCTGGACCCGGAAACCCTCGCCAAGACCGATATCGCCGATCACGCGCTGGATGCGTTGCGGCAGAGCAACATTCGAGAGGTCGTGGTGCTGGGGCGGCGCGGTCCGCTGCAAGCCGCGTACACCTCCTCGGAATTCCTGGCCCTGGGTCACCTGGACGGGATCGACGTCGTCATCGATCCGGCCGAACTGGAACTGGACCCGGAAAGCCAAGCGCTGCTGGATGATCCGAATATCGAGCCGTCGCAGCGGCTGAAATACGAACTGGCGCAGGAGTATGCGGCCAAGTCGCCGAATCCGGCCAACAAGCGCATCGTGTTCCGCTACCTGACCTCGCCCACCGAGATCAGCGGCGACGGCCGGGTCGAGGCGGTCCAGATCGTGCACAACGAACTGGTCGTCGAGGACGGGAAGGTCATCGCGCGGGCCTCGGATCGGACCGAGACGCTGCCCGCCTCGCTGGTGCTGCGGTCGATCGGCTATCGCGGTCAGCCGGTCGGTGAACTGCCGTTCGACGAGCGCACCGGCACCATTCCGAACGAGCACGGCCGGGTCGTCGCGGACGGCTCGCATCTGCCGGGCATCTACGTCTCGGGCTGGATCAAGCGCGGCCCGCGCGGCATCATCGGATCCAACCGGGTCGATGCCGCCGAAACCGTCGAGCAGTTGCTCGCCGATTTCACCTCCGGCAAACTCCAAGCGCCGCAAGCCGATCGGGCCGCACTCAAGACGCTGCTGGCCCAGCGGCAACCGGATCTGGTGGACCGCGAGGGCTGGAAGGCGATCGACACCGCCGAGCGCACCGCGGGCAAATCCGGCGGCCGCCCCCGCGTCAAGCTCACCACTCGAGAGGACCTGCTCAAGGCCGCCCGGGGATAGCAGCCGCTCGGGTACAACCGCATCGGGTACGCCGGAGGATCGCTCACGATCCTCCGGCGTTTTCGTGTGCCGCCCTCACTCCGGCAGCGGGCCGATCCGCACGGTCGTGGTGGTCGTGCCGCCGACCACGAACCACAGCCGCAGAGCGGCGTCTCCGTTGTGATCTCCCGATTCGAACCGGCTGCGCACGCTGACGTGCTGACGCGCGAGCACCGGCTCGATGTACTCGATGACCGCCCGGTGCGGACCCGCGACGAGTTTCGGGGTGTCGACCAGGTAGTGCTCCACGGCCTGCCAGTACACGCTGGTGTTGATGTGGTTGTAGAGATCGATATCGGTGGCGCGCAACGGGAAGGGCAGATCGGTGTCCGACTCCGCCGGGGCCACGTCGGTGAGCCACTGCCGCCAGCGCAGCCGGGTCTCGGAGGTGGTGCGGGCCAGATGGGCCAGGCCCTGATCGCTGATCCGGGTCGGCATATTGGTCGACTCGTTGAGGTTGATCCAGAAGCCTTCGGTCTCGATCAGTCCGCCGTTGTCACTGGTGATCCGGACCCGCATATTCGCCCAGCGGGTCGACATCGCCGAACACCACCGCCGCAGTTCCACCCGGTCCGGCCACAACACCGGACGCACCACATCGATGACGGTGCGTCGCACGATCCACACCGGATCGGTGCGATGGAAGAACCCGCTCTCCAATTCCTCCCAGGCGATATCCTGCAGATAACGGGCGATGGCGTCGAGCCGCACCCGGTTGTACGGATCCACATCACCGGTGCGGACAGGCCACGACGTGGTGAAGCCGATGCCCTCCTGCGGAAGCGGGGCGAGTGGCTGATCGAGTGACACTGGTGCTCCTCGCGCTGCACGGTGTGCCGCGTTCTCGTGCGGTGCTTCTTGTGCATGACTTTACGGTGCGAGCGGCACGGCGTTACGCGGAGATGTCGGTACCAGCGCGTAGCATCTGCCCGTTTTGCGCGAGAATGGCAAGCGCGGCCGGTGTCGACGTCACCGCGCGCCCGGCGTCAGTAGCCGACGTAGGCGCCACCATTGCGAACCGCGACAACGCCCGGAACCTCGCTCAGCGAGCCGTATCTGTTGATCGCGTATCTGCTGGCCGCGACGATGTTGTCGACCGGATTCAAGATATCCGTATGGCCCGGCGCGGCAAAGGAATTGAAGGTGCTGTCGATGGTCTGCATCAGCCCCTTCGACGGATGCCCCGCCGCGGCATTGCTGTCCCAGCCGTTGACGATGGTCGGATCACCGCCCGATTCGTGCTCGATGATCGTCGCGATGGCGTTGTCGTCGATCTGATCGGGCGGAACGCCCTCTTGGATGAGGATCTCGCGTGCCTGTTTGATCCACTCTGCGACATTGCCCGACGGCTTCGACAGATTCGCCTCGCTACCGCTCCGGGAGCTGAACGAGGCATTGCTGTAGTGGCTGCCGCCATTGTGCGACGCCGTGCCGTTGCTGTGGGAGCTGTAACTTGTCGACTGATGCGGCGACGTGGCGGAACTCGAGCTGACCGACGCGGGGCTGGTGTTCGTCGGAGCGGCGGGCGCCGCCGTGGCACCCAGTTTCGGGTCGCCGAGGCCGGCATAGGCCGCGTCGACCTTCCCTTTCGCGGTGTTCACGGCATTGATGAGATCGTTGGCGGCCGACTCCGCCTGGGCGAGCGCACCGGTGATCTTGGCCTGGTGGTTGGCCGCGAGCAGATCCTGGAAACACTTCTGCCAGGTCTTCTCGCCGTCGTTCAACCCCTGCAGTTTGTCGAAGTAGTCCTTGCGCTTGGTCGCGGTGACCACGCCGTTGTCGGCCACTTCGAACGGATCCGGGGGCGTGGCCTCCTTGTCCGCCGGATGTAGTGCCAGATCGCGAGCGTCCATGACCGCTTTGCGGGTGTTCGTCAGGTTCTCGACGTGCGGGGTCATCGCCTTCTGCAGATCCAGCAGTGACGCGCTCACCGCCGAGGCCCGGGTCTTCTCGGTGTCCATGCGGGTGCGAGCGGCCTTGGCGGCGTTGCCGTCCCAGGTGAGACCGCTGATCGTCTTCTCCGCGTCGCTGAGGGCCTTGTCGAGATTCGTGCTGGAGCTGTTGACCGCCGTGGCCGCGGTGGTGATCGCGGTGGGATTCCATGCCTCGACGTTGGAGATGGTGAGGGTCATGCGTGCAACCCGAGCTTCTGCAGATCGGCGGCGAACTGGTCGTCGGTCATCGTGAGCACCTTGCCCGCGTGGTCGACCGAGTCCGCGAGCGCCGTTACGCGGTCCGAAATGCGTTGCAGCGCATTGTCCACCGATGTCTTGGTCTGCTGGCAGGTGTCCTGCCAATTGGTTCCCGGCAGGGCGGACAGGGCATCACCCAGCCCCGGATTCAACTTGCCGATCGCGCTCGCCTCGTCGGTCAGCGCCTTGGCGAAACTGGCCAGCGCTCCGACGTCGACATTCATCGATGGTTCCGGTGCCAAGACATCCCCCTTGCTCACAGTTCGGCGGGCACAAGCGTAGCAAAACGTGCTCCCGTGGACACTCGGCCGCGAAGACCGGTTAACTTGTTCGGACAGGTGTCGGACGACAGGAGCGATTCATGCGTGCAGCCCAGGTGAGCAAGCTCGAGGGGCCCGAGTCCATCGAGGTCGTCGATATTCCGGAACCGCAGCCGTTCGACGGCGGTGTGGTGATCGACGTCCACGCGGCAGGTGTCGCCTTCCCGGACGTTTTGATGACTCGCGGCCTCTACCAGCTCAAACCGGAGCTGCCGTATGTCGTGGGCGGTGAGGTCGCCGGTGTGGTGCGGTCCGCGCCCGAGGACGCGCACGTGAAGGCGGGCGACCGGGTGGTGGCGCTGACGATGCTCGGCAATGCCCTCGCCGAGGTCGCCGTGACCCCCGCGCAGATGGTGTTCGCGCTGCCGGACAACATCCCGCTCGAGGCCGGCGCCGGAATCGTGTTCAACGATCTGACCGTGCACTTCTGCCTGCGTAATCGCGGCCGGCTGGCCCCTGGCGAGTCGGTGCTGGTGCACGGTGCGGCCGGTGGCGTGGGCACCTCGACATTGCGGATGGCCGCGGCGCTGGGCGCGGGCCGGGTGATCGCGGTGGTGAGCACGCCGGAGAAGGCCGAGGTGGCGCGGGCCAACGGCGCCACCGACGTGGTGCTCGCCGACGGCTGGCTGGCGGCGGTGAAGGAGCTGACCGGCGGCCGCGGCGTCGACATCGTGCTGGACCCCGTGGGCGGTGACCGGTTCACCGACAGCGTCCGTTCGCTCACCGCCGGTGGCCGCCTGCTGGTCGTCGGTTTCACCGCGGGCGAGATCCCGACGGTGAAGGTGAACCGGCTGCTGCTCAAGAACGTCGAGGTGGTCGGTGCGGCCTGGGGTGAGTGGGTGGGTTCGCACCCGGGCTACCTGCAGGAACAGTGGGCCGAGGTCGGCCCGCTGCTGGCGGCCGGGAAGATCGCCCCGCCCCAGCCGGTGCTGTACCCGCTCGAGCGGGCCGCGGAAGCGGTTGCGTCCCTGGACAATCGGACCGCGACGGGCAAGGTCGTCGTCACCATCCGCTGAGCAGCGGACCGGCGGGAAGCGTCCGGTCCGGACGTCGCCGGTGCGGCTACGGTTCGGGCCGGCCGCTGTGTGTGGTCGCCCGTGGCGGCATTGTCCGGATTTGTGTCGGTGCCGCCGTTTACGGTGAGCGGACCATGAAACTTTCCGATCGCGTCCTGAACCGGACCCTGCTGGCCCGCCAGCATCTGCTGGCGCGGTCGGCGATGTCCGCGGCCGACATGTGCGCACATCTGGTGGGGCTGCAAGCGCAGGACGTCGCGCCGCCCTACATCGGATTGTGGAGCCGCACGGCCGATTTCGACCCGGAGACGGTGTCGGCGGGGTTGCGGAATCGGTCGCTGGCCCGAATCACCCTGATGCGCGCGACGATTCATCTCGTCACCGCCGCCGACGCGCTGCGGATCACGCCGCATATCCAGCCGGAACTGGAGAAGATCCCGTTCCGCAAGGGGTTCCACTACGGCGCGATGGTCGGGCTGGATCCCGAGCAGGTGCGTCGGCGCGGTGCGGCGGTTCTCGGTGACGAGCCGATCCCCGCGGCGGAACTGCGCGCGCGGGCGGCCCGGGAATTCCCCGAGCGCGATCCGTCCGCGGTCCTGCAGACCTGGCTCTATCAGCTGCCCGTACTGCAGACCCCGCCGCGCGGGCAGTGGCGCGACAACGCCCGCCCGGTCTGGTCCCGTATCGAGCCCTGGCTCGGCGCACCGCCGGACGATCGATACCCGTTGCCGGAGCTGGTCTTTCGTTATCTCTCCGCATTCGGCCCGGCGACGACGGCCGATATCGCGACCTGGTCGAAACTGACCGGAACCGCCGAAGCACTTGCGGCGCTGGGTGATCGGGTCCGCACCTACACCGACGAGCGCGGCCGCACGCTGTACGACCCCGCCGACGCCGAACTCGCCGATCCCGATCTTCCCGCCCCGGTTCGGTATCTGGGCTGGTACGACAACGTCTTCCTGTCCCACAAGAATCGGACTCGCATCGTCCCCGAGGGCGTCGCCGCGCCGCCCGCACGGTATCGCGGGACGCAGGTCTCCCCGATCCTCCTGGACGGCATGGTGGCGGCGGTCTACAAGATCTTCACCGACCGCGAACGCGCCCGGCTGCGAATCGTGCCCGCCCGCATCTGGTCCGCGGCCGAACGTTCCGCGGTCGAGGCGGAAGGCGCCGCGCTGCTCGGATTTCTGGCGCCCGAGTTACGCCACAGTGTCGAAATCCTCTGTCCAGCAGCCGATTTGAAGATCTGACCGGCACGGGCGGGTGCCCCCCTCAGCTGTGCCGATACGCGGGGGCCTTACTCGTGCCGGTCGGCGTGAGCGTCCGCAGCAGCGGCAGGGTCCGGCTCGGCACGACCGTGGACAGCACGATGACGCTGTGCGAGCGCACCACCGCCGCGCTGCGGTCGATACTGAGCAGCACCGACTGCAACCCGGCATGCGAATCTGCCCCGATGCGGCACAGCACATCCTGCGAGCCGGTCGTGGCATACGCCTCGAGCACGCCCGCGATCGCCTCCAGGTCGGCGGCGACGGCGTCCAGCGCGCCCTGGGCGATCTCCAGTGTGACGAACGCCTGCACGTCGAAACCCGCCGCCGTGACGTCGATGTGGGGATCGTAGGAGGCGATCACGCCTGCCTCCTCCATCCGCGCGATGCGGGACTGGACCGTGGCGCGGGCGACGCGGGTGCGGCGCGACAGCTCCAGGATCCCGGCCTTCTGGTACTCGTGCATCGCGGTCAGGATCGCCAGGTCCAATTCGTCCAGCCTGGTCTCGTTGCGGCCCATCGGTAGTCTCCACTTCGATCCGTTGTTCTAGACAGATTGTCCAGCATGATCGGGGTATAGGTGGCGTAATTCGCCATCATGTCTACCGAATTTCCACGATATTGCCTAGCCGCGCGGCGGACGATTATCTGGGGTCATGACTACCGAAACCGCGCCGATGACCATCCGCGAGGACCCGTCGGACATCCAGCTGATCGGCCTGGTCGAGCACGACTCCGCACACGATCCGTTTCCGGTGACCGGCTGGGACGCGCTGGTCTGGGTGGTCGGCAACGCCACCCAGTTCGCGCACTACCTGCAGGCCGCGTTCGGCATGCGGCTCGAGGCGTACTGCGGTCCCGAGACCGGCGTGCGCGATCACAAGGGATTCGTGCTGCGCAGTGGCAGTGCGCGTTTCGTGGTGACCGGAGCGGTGGATCCCGACAGCCCGCTGGTCGCACATCACGGCCGGCACGGCGACGGCATCATCGATATCGCGCTCGAGGTGCCCGATGTGGACCGCTGCGTCGAATGGGCGCGGTCCCAGGGCGCGAACATCCTGGTCGAACCGCACGACGACGCCGACGAATTCGGCACCGTCCGATCCGCGACGCTCGCCGCCTACGGCGAGACCCGGCACACCCTGGTCGACCGGTCCCGCTATGCGGGCCCGTACCTGCCCGGATACATCGCCCGCGAATCCACTTTCGTGCCCCGCCCCGGCGCGCCGCGCCGATTGTTCCAGGCGGTGGATCACGTCGTCGGCAATGTCGAACTCGGCGAGATGGACCGGTGGGTCGACTACTACCACCGCGTGATGGGCTTCGCGAACATGGCCGAATTCGTCGGCGACGACATCGCCACGAACTATTCGGCGCTGATGAGCAAGGTCGTCGCGAACGGCAACCACCGGGTGAAGTTCCCGCTGAACGAACCGGCCCTGGGCCGCAAGCGATCCCAGATCGACGAATATCTCGACTTCTACCGCGGTCCGGGCGTTCAGCACATCGCGCTGGCCACCGGGGACATCCTGGGCACGGTCGACATCCTGCGTCGCGAGGGCGTCGAATTCCTGGACACCCCGGACGCCTATTACTCCGATCCGGAACTGCGCGCCAGGATCGGGCATGTCCGCGTTCCCGTCGAGGAATTGCGGTCGCGCGGCATTCTGGTCGACCGGGACGAGGACGGCTATCTGCTGCAGATCTTCTGCCGCCCGCTCACCGACCGGCCCACCGTGTTCTTCGAACTCATCGAGCGGCACGGCTCCCTCGGCTTCGGCAAGGGCAACTTCAAAGCCCTGTTCGAGGCGATCGAACGCGAACAGGACGCCCGCGGCAACCTCTGACCCGGCAGCCGGACACCATCAACTACTACACTTCGGCGCATGCGGAGGATGACGTCGGCAATCGTCACGGGGACTGCCATCGCGGCACTGTTGACGGCCTGCGGCTCGGGGGACGACTCCAACGGCGCCAATTCGTCGATGCGGCCACCGATGAAGGTGGCCGCACTGGGCCCGTTCGTCGGTGAGTGCGGCAATGTCACCGACGACGAGGCACGCGATATCGGCGGGCTCGGCCAGATCTCGGCGACCTACAAGAATTCGGTCGGCTGCAACTGGCAGGCGACCGGAATGGACGGCGCGAGCGTGACATTCGCCTCCTACCGGGGCAGTCCGCTGGGCCGGGAGAAGGCGTGGGTGACCGCGCAGGGCCGCAACCCGGAGACCATCGACGTGGGCGGGCACGCGGGCTTCCAGGACGCCACCCCGGACGGCACCATCTGCGATCTCGCGGTGCAGCTCGGTGACGATTTCTTCGAATGGTCCACCTCCAGTGGTCTTTTCGGCACGCCCACCGCCACCCCGTGCGAGAAGAATCGCAAGCTCGCCGAGCTGACCGTGCAGCGATTGAAATGAGGAGCGCCATGAAGGTTCGGCCCGTTCTCGTCGCCGCGCTCGCGGTGGTGGTCGGCATGTCGGTCGGCGGATGCGGCAAGACCATCTCCGGCACGGCCCAGCCGGCCGGTGGCGGCGGGGGCATCAACACGAACTTCGACAAACTGCTGCGTGAATGCGATGTGGTGAAGAAGGACGACATCGCCAAGACGACCGGCGCGCAGGACGCGCAGGGTTCGTTCAACGGCGCGGTGTGCATGTGGAGTCTGGCCGGGACGCCCAGCGGCGACGGCATGGCCACGCTGAACTGGTACGAGATGGGATCGCTGACCAACGAGAAGACGACGAACGACAAACTCGGTTACAGCTCCACCAATGTGAACGTGCAGGGCCGCCGTTCGCTGCAGATCCGCCGCCCCAACGACGGCGATTCGTGCGGGGTGATGACCCCGGCCGCGGATACCGGGATCGTCGGATGGTGGGTCAACTACCATCCGGGCGGCCACGGGGATCCGTGCGCCGCCGCGCAGAAACTGGTCGAGCTGACCGTGAATCTCGCTCGGTGAGCCGGACGTCGCCGCCGGTCTCGGCGGGACCCTTTTTTGCTCCGCGCCGCGCCGACGGGTATCGTGGATCGCTGTGCCCGGAGCGTGCGGGCAAGTTTGTGTGCAGGACGTAAGCCAGCGAAAGCGGCCGACCGTTCAGACATGCCCGAAAATCGGGCCCTGATCTGCGCGCGACACGCCCGACCTCGGGACGCGAGTGACGCGGTCCGGGCGAGCGGGTGAAGGCTCTACAACTGCGACATGAACGGCCAGGCCCGGAGGCGGAAGCTTGTGTAACCACGAAGGGCCCGAGTGAATGTCGCCAATTGAACACAGACACATGAAGTTCCAGAAGCCTGGTAACTAACGAGGAAAGCCGGTCTATGCCAACCATCAACCAGCTGGTCCGCAAGGGTCGCCGCGACAAGGTCGCCAAGACCAAGACTGCGGCCCTGAAGGGGAGCCCGCAGCGTCGTGGCGTGTGCACCCGCGTGTACACCACGACCCCGAAGAAGCCGAACTCCGCGCTGCGCAAGGTCGCGCGTGTTCGCCTGACCAGCGCGGTCGAGGTCACGGCCTACATCCCCGGTGAGGGCCACAACCTGCAGGAGCACTCGATGGTGCTCGTCCGCGGCGGTCGTGTGAAGGACCTTCCCGGTGTGCGCTACAAGATCATCCGCGGTTCGCTCGACACCCAGGGTGTGAAGAACCGCAAGCAGGCCCGCAGCCGCTACGGCGCCAAGAAGGAGAAGAGCTGATATGCCGCGCAAGGGCCCCGCACCCAAGCGTCCGCTGATCAACGACCCGGTCTACGGGTCCCCGCTGGTCACCCAGCTGGTCAACAAGATCCTGCTGGACGGCAAGAAGTCCACCGCCGAGCGCATCGTCTACGGCGCGCTGGAGCAGGCTCGCGACAAGACCGGCACGGACCCGGTCGTCACCCTCAAGCGCGCGCTGGACAACGTCAAGCCCGCCCTCGAGGTCAAGCCCCGTCGCGTCGGTGGCGCCACCTATCAGGTGCCGGTCGAGGTTCGTCCGGGCCGCGCCAACACCCTGGCGCTGCGCTGGCTGGTGAACTACTCGCGCGCCCGTCGCGAGAAGACCATGGTCGAGCGTCTGGCCAACGAGCTCCTCGATGCCAGCAACGGCCTGGGCGCTTCGGTGAAGCGTCGCGAAGACACCCACAAGATGGCCGAGTCCAACCGGGCCTTCGCGCACTACCGCTGGTGATCAGCCACCCGGCCCCGCGATGGTGCCGGGAGGGTTGGTCGCAGCCGGGCGCGGCACCAACCAGCCGCGTCCGGCGTTGTACAGACAGAACCCCCGACAGAGTCGAATCACCCGGCTCACCGCCGGGTTGTTCCCGAAAATCCCAACTAGCTGATCGCTAACAAGCAGAGCGGGGAAGATTTCCGTGGCACAGGACGTGCTCACCGACCTCAACAAGGTCCGCAACATCGGCATCATGGCCCACATCGATGCCGGTAAGACCACGACAACCGAACGCATTCTCTTCTACACCGGTATCACCTACAAGATCGGTGAGGTCCACGACGGCGCGGCCACGATGGACTGGATGGCTCAGGAGCAGGAGCGCGGCATCACGATCACGTCGGCCGCGACGACCTGCTTCTGGAAAGACAACCAGATCAACATCATCGACACGCCCGGACACGTCGACTTCACGGTCGAGGTGGAGCGCTCGCTGCGCGTGCTCGACGGTGCGGTCGCCGTCTTCGACGGTAAAGAGGGCGTTGAGCCGCAGTCCGAACAGGTCTGGCGGCAGGCAGACAAGTACGACGTGCCGCGCATCTGCTTCGTCAACAAGGTGGACAAGCTGGGCGCGGAATTCTACTTCACCGTGCAGACGATCAAGGATCGCCTCGGCGCCAAGCCGTTGGTCATCCAGCTGCCGATCGGCGCCGAGAACGACTTCGAGGGCATCGTCGACCTGGTCGAGATGAACGCGAAGGTCTGGAAGGGCGAGACCAAGCTCGGCGAGTCCTACGAGACCGTCGAGATCCCGGCGGATCTGGCCGAGCGTGCCGAGCAGTACCGCCAGGAGCTGCTGGAGACCGTCGCGGAGTCCGACGAGGCGCTGCTGGAGAAGTTCTTCGGCGGTGAGGAGCTCACGGTCGAGGAGATCAAGGGCGCCATCCGCAAGATGACCGTCAACTCCGAGCTCTACCCGGTGCTGTGCGGTTCGGCGTTCAAGAACAAGGGCGTGCAGCCCATGCTCGACGCCGTCATCGACTACCTGCCGACTCCGCTGGACGACGGCGGCACCGACGGCATCGTCCCCGGCAAGGAGGATGAGGTCCTGCACCGCAACGCCGACGTCAACGAGCCGTTCGCGGCGCTGGCGTTCAAGGTTGCCACGCACCCGTTCTTCGGCAAGCTGACCTACGTGCGCGTCTACTCGGGCAAGGTCGCCTCCGGCGCCCAGGTCATCAACTCGACCAAGGGCAAGAAGGAGCGTCTGGGCAAGCTGTTCCAGATGCACTCCAACAAGGAGCAGCCGATCGATGAGGCCCAGGCGGGCCACATCTATGCGGTCATCGGCCTGAAGGACACCACCACCGGTGACACCCTGTGCGATCCGCAGAACCAGATCGTGCTCGAGTCGATGACCTTCCCGGACCCGGTCATCAAGGTGGCCATCGAGCCGAAGACCAAGGCCGACCAGGAGAAGCTGGGCACCGCCATCCAGAAGTTCGCGGAGGAGGACCCCACCTTCAACGTCGAGCTGGATCAGGAGACCGGCCAGACCGTCATCGGCGGTATGGGCGAGCTGCAGCTCGACATCTACGTCGACCGGATGAAGCGCGAGTTCAAGGTCGAGGCCAATATCGGTAAGCCGCAGGTGGCCTACCGCGAGACCATCACCAAGCCGGTCGAGAAGCACGAGTACACCCACAAGAAGCAGACGGGTGGCTCGGGTCAGTTCGCCCGCGTCATCATCGCCCTCGAGCCGTTCACCGGCGAGGACGGCGCGACCTACGAGTTCCAGAACAAGGTCACCGGTGGCCGCGTGCCGAAGGAGTACATTCCCTCGGTCGACGCCGGCATCCAGGACGCCATGCAGTACGGTGTCCTCGCTGGTTACCCTCTGGTCAACGTGAAGGCGAGCTTGCTCGACGGCGCCTACCACGAGGTCGACTCCTCGGAAATGGCGTTCAAGATCGCCGGTGCGCAGGCGCTGAAGGAAGCCGCGCGCAAGGCCGGTCCGGTGATCCTCGAGCCGTTGATGGCTGTCGAGGTGACCACGCCCGAGGAGTACATGGGCGATGTGATCGGTGACCTCAACTCCCGCCGTGGCCAGATCCAGGCCATGGAGGAACGCAGTGGTGCCCGTGTCGTCAAGGCGCTGGTTCCGCTCTCCGAGATGTTCGGTTACATCGGTGACCTGCGGTCCAAGACCCAGGGCCGGGCGAACTTCTCGATGGTGTTCAACTCGTACGCGGAGGTTCCGGCCAACGTGTCGAAGGAGATCATCGCCAAGGCGACCGGCGAGTAGTCCGATCGGGGCAAGTGCTAGCTTGCCCCGATAAGCCGGGAGTCCGTATTACCCAACTCCTCGCACAAGCGGGGACGAACCCCAGCACTGCTGCAACTGCAAGCACCAACAAGTCCAGGAGGACCCAAAAGTGGCGAAGGCGAAGTTCGAGCGGACGAAGCCGCACGTCA
>CBJNFW010000141.1:0-21222 GCA_966435935.1 uncultured Nocardia sp. | reverse complement strand
TTTTTTTCCGTGCGGGCCCTTCGAACGGGGCGTCCCCCCACCCCAAAAACAATCGTTCGGGGCCCCCCCCCCCCGGGCCTGCCGGACGCGAATATCACGTCCGGGGAGCGGATCTCAGTTCGACAGCCGAGCCTCGATCGCCTGGATGATCTGCGGCCGCAGTTCCGCCGGACGCACGATCGCGTCCACCGAACCGACCTCCACCGCGCGCTGAATGCTGTGCACGCGATCGAATTCCGCGGCCACCTCACCGAGCTTCTCGGCCCGGACCGAGGTCCGGGTCTCGTCCAGTTCGGCGGTCAGGGCGGCCCGGTCCGCGCCGGTGGCGTTGCTCGCGCGCGCCTCCAGCTCCCGCACCCGCGGGTCGGTCGCGGTACGGGTGTCGACCTCACCGGCGAACACCACGGCCGCGGCCGGTGCGCCACCGAGCACCGAGGCGAACGAACCCTCCAGCGCCAGCACCGTCATATTCGGGTTGAGCGCCTTGGAGAACACCACGAACGCGCCGCCGTGATAGCGCGAGATCACGCAGAACACGATGGGCCCTTCGAAGTTCACGATCGCCCGGCCGATCTCGGCGCCGTATTCGAGCTGCAGCTTGCGCATCGATTCGGGCGATCCGTCGAAGCCGGACAGGTTCGCCAGCACGACCAGCGGCCGGTTGCCGCTGGCCGCGTTGATCGCCCGCGCGGCCTTCTTGGACGACTGCGGGAACAACGTGCCCGCGGTGTAGGTGTCCGGACCGTCGGTCGGGGTGAAGCCGCGCCGCGGCACGCCGCGCGACTCGATACCCAGCAGGCACACCGGAATTCCGCCGAGGTGCGCGTCCTGCACGACGGCCGTTTCGGCGTCGGCCATTCCCGCCCAGCGCTCGAGCACCGGGTGGTCCTGATCCGACAGGGCCCGCATGACGGTCCGAATATCGAAGGGCTTCTTGCGATCCGGGTTGCTCGCGGTGGAGAAGATCTCACCGACGGTGCTGAAATCGCTGTCCGCCAACACGTGCGGGTATTCGGAGATGTCGCGATCGACCGGGTCGCCGGTCTGTGCTCGCCGGGGCGACTGCTCGCCCGGCGCGATGTAGGTGTGGTCGTAGTGCGACATCAGGATGCCGCGCGCCGCGGCCAGGTTCGGCGCCCAGTACTGCGCCTGGCCGTTGGGGCCCATCACCCGGTCGTAGCCGCCGATGCCGAAGTTGTCCTCGGCGGAGACACCGCCGGAGAAGTCCAGCGCCTGCTTACCGGTCAGCACCATCGTGGAATCCGGTGTCATGACCAGGATTCCGCGGGTGTGCATCAACATGGTGGCCTCGGCGTTCCAGTACGGCTGAGCGCCGACGTTGATGCCGGTGACCACGATGTTGATCTCGCGGCCGGACTGGGTGAACTCGACGATCCGCTTGAGCGCCGCGGCAACCCAGTCCATGTTCTCGGTACCGGAATTCATCGCGATCCGGGCGCCGGAGGACAGCGTGTACCACTCCAGCGGAACGTCGAGCTTTTCCGCCAGATCCAGGGCGGCGATCACCCGGCGGCATTCCGGTTCGGACAGCGCGCCGAGGGATTTGGTCGGATCGCCGAGCAGGACGACGCGGGTCAGTCCCTGCGGATGCCGCTCGGTCGGCGTGCTCACCACACCCGCGACGATCGCCGCGGTGTTGTGGCCGCGCGGCCGGTCGACCGGCACCAGCGCGTGCTGGTCGTCGAGGTCGTACTCGGTGAAATCGCCCAGCAGAGCGGTCAATTCGTACGGGTAGACGGTGTTGCGGCTGCTCGCGCGCAGCACCTTCTGCCGGTACTCGTCGAGCGGTTCGACGGCCTCGTCGGTCCGCTCGCCGACGATCGTCTCGGTGCCGCCGGTGGCGTTGAAGCAGATCCGGATGGCGACCTTGTTCAGCTCACCGGTCTCCTGATCACGCTCGCGGGCGATGATCAGGATCTCCTCCAGACCGGCGCCGACCGTGGTCGGCTCGACGCGCTCGACGATCGTCGCGAACTCCGCGGCGGTCAGATCGATCGGCGGCCAGATGTACATCACGATGCGGTTGGTGTTGAACCGCTTGGCCGAGCGCCGCCGGGACTGCGCGCGGCGGATCGAGTCGAGGCAGGTCGCGATGGTGGCCTCGGCGGTCGGCAGCGCGAGCAGCCGTCCGTCGTGTTCGCGCAGCGGGGTCAGGTCGCGGACCTGGGCGAAGGCCACGAGCCGCTCGTCGGCGGGGTTCTCCTTCGCGACGGCGCGGAACAGGTACACCTCGTCGTCGTCCGAGGACGGCAACCGGGTCAGGTCGAACTTGCGCAGCCGCTTCATCTGCATCCGCTCCGCGATGTACGGATGCAGTCCGCGGATCAGCCGCTCCTCGGTCATACCGGTCGAGGTGGGGCGGAAGGTGAAGTGGTGGTGCATGACCGCGCCGCCGCTGCCGGCGACGGTGGCGGTGATCCGGTGCACCTGGTTCGGCAGCGGGTGCGCGGCCAGAACCTCCTGCAGCGCCGAGGCCATCTCGTCGAAGTCCTCGGGCTGACGCTCCCAGCCGAGGTAGATGTCGGCCTCGATGGACATCGTGCCGGTCGCGAGTTCGGCCAGGCCGCGCAGCGCGGTGTCCAGCGCGTCGAAGCTCACCGCGGCCGAGACCAGGCTGGTGCCGCGACGCTCGGCGATCACGAAGTTGCAGTCGCCGACCTGCTGGGTGCGCACATCGCTCAGGCCCTTATTGCCGTAGTACCGGCGGGTCAGCACCTCGAGCATGACCGAGTTGTCCAGGTTGCCGCGTACCAGGCGCTGACCCAGCAGGCGCACCAGCGGTTCGGTGCTGCGTACCGTCTCGGCGATGCGCTCGGCGCGATCCGGCGAGTCCGGGTGAGCGTCCAAGTGCCGCAGGTGTTTACGAACGTTGGTGTAAACCCGGGCGCGGTTGCGCCGCAGCAGCGGCTGGCCGTACCAGGCGTACACCAGACCGCGGGCGAGGTCGGAGATCACCGGGAACCGCACCTGCGTCGCGGCGACCAGACGCTCGAGCGCCAGGCCGACCGGCTCGCGCAGCACGCGGTCCGGCACCGGCTCGCGCAGCCACTCGCGCAACAGCGTGGTGACGGCCGTGACGGTGTCCGACGGCCGCTGCTGGGCCAGGAAGATCCGGAACACCGCGCCCTCGAGATCGGGGGTGCGGTCCAGGTCGGTGACCCCGTAGTGCGCCAGGGCGCGGGACAGCCGCGCCCGATACGCCTCGGGCAGTCCGGCGCGTTCGACGTCCAGGCTCTGCAGATAGGTGTGGAAGTATTCGCGGGCGCTGTGCACGTGGCCGTGCTCGCCCTCCTCGTCCAAGGACCGGTTGTGGCTCAGTTCGGTGAGGTCGGCGAACATCTGCACGAGTTCGATTTCCTCGGCGAGCGGCCGGTGGTTGTTCGCGATCGAGGCCCGGCGCGCGGCCAGGTAGTCCTCGACCACGCGGCTCTCGTCGTGCGGGTCGACATCGAAGCCCAGCAGCAGACTGCGCAGATCCTGCAGCCCGCGAGCGAGGCGCTCGTCCGGCCGCACCGAATCCGGCTCGCTGGGCAGGTCCAGCTCGACCGCGCCGGTCGAGGCTGCCTCGGGCGCCTCGCCGTCCTCGGCCAGCGGTTCCAGGCGCAGCAGCGGTGCGCCGGTCTCGACCTGGCTGCCGACCGAGACGCCGCACTCCTTGACCCGGGCGCGGAACGGCGCGCGCAGCACCGTCTCCATCTTCATGCTCTCCAGTACGAGCACGGGGGCGCCGGCCTCGACCTCGTCGCCGATCGCCAGCGGCATCGCGACGACCAGCGCGGGCGCGGGGGAGCGGACGACGCCGCCCTCGTCCCGGCTGATCCGGTGGGTGACGCCCTCGACATCGATCAGGCTGGTCGGCCCGTGGGTGCCGGTGATCAGGCGATAGCGGGCGCCGTTGACCACGATATGTCCGGTGTGGCTGTCGAAACGCTCGAGATCGACTGCGGCGGTACGGATCTCGTCACCGACCTCGATCCCGATCCGGAACCGGTGCGCACCGATGCGGGCGACCCGCACGCGGTAGGTGACCCCGCGCAGCTTCAGATCCAGCGGACGGCCGCTCTCGTGCTGCACCTGCGGACGTCCACCCGAGGCGGTGGACAGCAGCCGGTGCTGCTCGACGCGCTCCTCCTCCTCGTAGGCGTCGATGGCGGCGGCGGCCAGCGCGATGGCGGAGTGCCGGTGCGAGACCAGTCGTCCCTCGCCGCGCACGCGGTCGATCCAGCCGGTGTCGGCGCTGGCGTCGATCACCTCGGGCTGGTTCAGCAGATCGAGCACGAAGCTCTTGTTGGTCGCGCCGCCCTCGATGACGACGCGGGTTTGCCCCACCGCGCGACGCAACCGGCCCAGGGCCTCGTCGCGGTTGCGGCCGTAGGCGATGATCTTGGCGATCATCGAGTCGAAGGCGGCCGGAATCGTGTCGCCCTCGCTGACGCCGGTGTCGACCCGGATGCCCGGTCCCGCGGGCAGGTCCAGGCGCGCGATGCGGCCCGGCGCGGGCGCGAAATCGCGGTCGGGGTCCTCGGCGTTGAGCCGGGCCTCGATGGCGTGACCGCGCTCGGCCGGGGGCTCACCCTCGAGCTTGCCGCCGGAGGCGACCAGCAACTGCGCGCGGACCAGGTCGAATCCGGTGGTGGATTCGGTGATCGGGTGCTCGACCTGAAGCCGGGTGTTGACCTCGAGGAAGGCGAACAGCTTCTCGCCGGGGTGGTAGAGGAATTCGACCGTGGCCGCGCCGCGATAGCCGACGGTCACCGCGAGCCGCTCGGCCGAGGCCTTGAGTTCGGCGGCCTGTTCGGCGCTGAGCACCGGCGAGGCCGATTCCTCGATGATCTTCTGGTTGCGCCGCTGCACCGAGCAGTCGCGCACGCCCAGTGCCCACGCGGTGCCCTGACCGTCCGCGATCACCTGGACCTCGACGTGCCGGGCTCCGGTGACCAGGCGCTCCAGGAACACCACGCCGCTACCGAAGGCACGGGCGGCCTCCTGGCTGGTGCGCTCGTAGGCGTCGATCAGATCGGCCTCGTTGGTGATGACGCGGATACCGCGCCCGCCACCGCCCGCGGTCGCCTTGAGCATCAGCGGGTAGCCGATCTCGCCCGCGGCGGCGACGGCCGCGTCGACGGATTCGACCGCGCCGCGGCTCCACGGCGCGACCGGGACACCGACCTCCTCGGCGATCAGCTTGGCGCCGATCTTGTCGCCGAGTTTGCGCATGGCCTCCGCGTCGGGCCCGATGAAGGTGATGCCGATCTGCTCGCACAGTTCCGCGAAGGCAGGGTCCTCGGCGACGAAACCCCAACCGACCCAAGCGGAATCGGCCTTGGTCGCGATCAGGGCGCGCTCGAGCGCCTTGAGGTCCAGGTACGGGCGCGCCGAGGCCGGGCCCAGGTCGTAGGCGATGTCGGCCTCGCGCACGAAGGTCGCGTTCCGGTCGACATCGGTATAGAGGGCAATGGTTTCGATCGCCTGCCCCGTTTCCGCGGCCAGATCTCGAGCGGCGTGGATGAGCCGCATGGCGGCCTCACCTCGGTTCACGATGGCGATGCGGCTGAACACTCGCCGACTCCTTTCACGGCCTTACGACATTTGGTTGTGCGTAGTCTGCACCCTGTTGGTGGATATGTGCACGGCGTATGAGTGTTACTGGCCCGTATCCTCGAACGACGCCCCCGGGGGACGTCCGGACGGGTCGCGAAATGTGGTCTGCGCCCGGATCGCTGTGCCCATCCAGCGCCGTAGATAGCGCCGCAGTTCCTCGCCGCCGCGCGGCGGACTGCCCGGTGCGAGGAAGAACGACTGCATCGTGCGCAGCAGGTACTCCACGAGTTCGGCCAGCGCGGGGTCGTCGTAGCCGTGCTGTTCCCAGTCGACGTCGAAGCGCCGGATCATCGTCATGCCGAAGGCCTGGGCCTCCTCGGAGGTCAGACTCTCGGGCTGCGGATTGGAGTACGTGCTCGACAGCAGGATGCCCAGGTGCGGAGTGGAGCGGACCTCGGACAGCGTGAAGACGACCCCCTCGATCAGCGCCTCGACCGGGTCGTCGATACCCCTGACCCGCCGGGCGAGCCGATCCAGGAAGCCGTCCACCGAGGCGAACGCCGCGGCCCGCATCAGCGCGTCCGAACTCGGGAAGTAGCGGTACACCGTCTGCCGGGTGACGCCGAGCACTTCGGCGACCTCGGCGATGTTGACCTCCGAGCCGGTGCGCCCGATCAATTCCACGGCCGCGGCGACGATGCGCCGGGATGCCTCCTCGTCACTGCTCGGTGGGCTCCCGCCCCATCCGCGTCGTCGTGCCACAGCCCTGCTTTCTCGGCTCGAACCGGTGTCGCGGGGGATCCCCCGATCGAATCGGCCCTCGACGCTACCAGGGAACGCACCCGATTCCGGTGCCGGCGTTCCACGCGAATCCAATCATACAAACATACGTCGCTATGTATGATCGTCTTGTCCAGCGGCCTGCGCGGGCAACGGTGCCCCGGACGAACAACGGAGGTAGAGCAGGTGACCGACCTACATGTCCGCAAGATGCGATTCGCATTCGCGGACTACGACGTCCCGTTCCTGTGGAACGAGAAGAATCCGGCCTTCTCGTCCATGGCGAACGCGGTGTCCTTCCTGGCGATCGGCTTCGAGAAGATGATCGTGAACATGATTCGCGAGGCGATGCCGCGAATCACCGATCCCGCGGTGGCCGAGGAGGCCGATGCGTTCGTGCGCCAGGAGGGGCAGCATTCGACCGCGCACCGCCAGCACGTCAACGGCCTGATCCGCCGGTATCCGCGGCTGCGCGAGACACTGGACGAGGTGATCGGCGAATTCGACCTGCTCACCACGAAGACATCGCTGGACTACCGCCTGGCCTACACCGCGGACCTCGAGGCCACCTTCACCCCGGTGTTCAAGTTGATGCTGGACAACGACGCGACCCTGTTCGCGCCCGGCGACGATCGGGTGGCCTCGCTGTTCATCTGGCATTTCGTGGAGGAGGTCGAGCACCGCAGCTCCGCGCTGATCATCTTCGACTCGATCGTGGGCAGCGACGTCTACCGGATGCGGATGGCTCCTTCGATCTTCCGGCACGTGATGAAGGTGATCCGCGTCGCCTGCAAGGGTTTCAACGCCCATGTGCCGCTGGAGGATCGGCAGGTGGACGCGTTGTCGATGTTCGCCATGCACCGGCACCGCCGCCGGTTGGGCCGGTGGATTCCGCCGTTGCGGGTGCCGGATAACGGGACGATGCCGCGCGCGTTCACCGAATTGCCGTTGCGTGAGCAACTGGTCGCGTTGAGCGGAATCGTGCGCAGCCAGATGCCGGGGCACAATCCGGCACACGAGAATCTGCCCGAACTCGCGGATCTGTGGTTCCGGCGTTTCGACGAGGGTTATGACGTAACCCAGTGGTACACAGCCGAATTGACCTCGTCGAAGTAAGGGGAATCATGTCCGATCACTGTTCGCCGACATTCGCCCGGCTGGCGACCGAGATGGGGTTCTCCTGCCGGACCGAGGGCGGGCTCGTCGCATTCCGCAATCCGTTCGGGCTGGAGAACTGGACCCTGCCGGTACTCGAGGTCGTCGTCATTCTGGGCGCGGTGCTGACGTTGGTACACGCGATCCGGCGGCTGCGCCGCGAGGGCGACCCCACCAACCTGGTGCTCTGGCTGGGCGCGACGGCCTATCTGTTCATCATCGAGCCGCCGCTGTACTTCCCGGCCGCCTTCGGCATCAGCGGACATGTGGACACGATGTTCGCGCACAACGTGTTCACGGTCGACTTCCTGTGGGGGCGGCTGCCGCTGTACATCGTCGCGATCTACCCGCTCATGGCGACGCTGGCCTTCGAAATCGTGCGCATGCTGGGGGTTTTCCGGCGATACGGTGTGCTGGTGGGCGCGATCTGCGTCGGTTTCGTCCATCACGCGTTCTACGAGATCTTCGATCACCTGGGGCCGCAACTGAAGTGGTGGGAGTGGTCCACCGGAAATTCGCTCAACCAGCCGATGTTCGATTCGGTTCCGCTGTCCAGCGTCGTGGTCTTCGCCGCGCTGTGGCCGATGTCTCTGGCCTTTTTCGTACAGTTGTTCGTCGGGCGGCATGTGGACGCCGGACGCGAATTCAATGGCCCGCAACTGGTGTGGCGGACCATCGTGATCGGCATCCTCGGCTCGGCGGGCACCGGGGTGCTGCCGATTCCGGCCACGGTGCTCGGCGCGAACAACATCACCGTGCGCGGCTGGCTCTATGCCGCGGAACTGGCCGTGGTCAGCGTCATCGCGATTCCCGTGCTGGTGCGTCAGTGGGTGCGGCTGCGGCGCGGCGAGGTTCCCGCGCTCTCGGACGATGTCGTGCGGATCTACAGCTGGGTGTACCTGGGTGTCATGGCGGTGTTGTGGCTGACGGCCCTGCCGGATTTCCTGCACGCCTCCCATGGCTGGGCGCGCAATGCCGGTCCGGTGGGCAACATCTGGTACACCCTGGCGTGTTTCGTCATCGCGATCCTCTGCGGCGCCGCGGTATTCGGCGTGCCGCGGGTGCGCGGGGCGGCGCGCGCGGGAGTTTCGCCGGAGGTGGCACCGGCCGCCGGATAGCGCCGGGCGTTTCCGCCGGCGCTGTCCGATTCTCCGGACGGCCGGGCGGATGTCCTCGGGGCCGTGGCCTCGGTTCCGGGGACAGCCGTTCTGCTGGACAACTGTCAAGTGGCAGTTGATATTCCTATGCCACCTCCGATCTGAATCCGGCGCTGGCCGAGGTCGGCGAGGTGTATCGCAACAACAAGATGGACGCGTTCCCCCGCACCCACGCGCAGATCTCGCACTTCTTCCGCGACCTCGAGCTGGTCGAGCCGGGAGTGGTCGTCAGCAGGCTGTGGCTGGCCCCGGCCGAGGCTCGGTGCGAAGTGGGCTGTTCCGAGACCGCGGCCGAAATCGACGCCGAGGTCGCGTTCTTCTGCGGAGTGGCGCGCAAGGCCTGATTCCCCGTGCGCACCCATGCGCTGAGCCGGGCGCGGGCGACCGCCGCGCGCCTGTCGAGGCCCGCGCGGCGGGATTAGAATTCGAACGGACCGAATCCGAACGAGGGGAGGTCCTCATGCGCGTAGTGGATTTCGACCATGTGGTACTGAACGTCTCGGATGTCGAACGCTCACTGCAATTCTATTGCGACACACTCGGTTTGGCACCCGAAAGAGTCGACGAGTGGCGTGCCGGGCAGGTCCCGTTCCCGTCGGCCCGGGTGACCGACCGCACCGTCATCGACCTGCAGAACATGCCGCGCGGCGAGGCGAATGTGGACCACATCTGCTTGGTGGTCGAACCCCTGGACTGGCAGGAAGTCATCGACTCCGGCATATTCACGGTGCTGGAGGGTCCGGTTTCCCGCTGGGGCGCCCGAGGCCGGGCGATCTCGGTCTACGTCGCCGATCCCGACGGCAACACCGTCGAATTACGTTGGTATCCGGAGGATTCCGGCGACTGAGCCGGGGCAGGTTCGGCCCGATCAGAGCACCGGCCGAGGGGCGAGCACGACGCGCCAGCCGTCCGGATCCTCGAATGTCAGCGCACCGATGCCCGCCCAGTACGGGTTTTCCGCCTGCACCGGCTCGTGTCCGGCCGCGGCGAGGCGCTCGATGGGTTTGGACATCGCCGCCTCGCCGCGGAAGTACAGCACCAGCAGGTTGTCCGCCGTCGGCGCCGGGCACGGGCTGCCGTCCACATGGCTGGTGAATTCCAGGTGATAGCCGGTCCCCGGCAGCCCGAGCATCACCCCGTCGTATCCCGCGTGATTCTCGAACCGGTACAGGACCCGCAGGCCGATCACACCGGCATAGAACGCTTCCACCTCGCCCAGTTTGTCGGTGGGCCGGGCCACCCGGACCTGTCCGACGGCCAGCCCCTCCGGCCACCCGGCCGCCTCGGTTCCGCTCATACCGAAACGGTACAAGGGCCTCGCGCGGATGACGCCTACCTCTGGGTGCATGCCACCGGATACGCCGTTCCGGCCGGTGTCCGCCGGATCTTCGACGGCGCAGTGGACGCCGGGCGGGAGGACGCGCTGTTCCGGGAGTGGCGGGATACGGCCGCGGTCCTGCGGATTCCCGAACGGGTCGTCCCGGCCACCCGGGCGCAGTTCCGGGACTACTATCGCAATACGGTCGACGACGTGCTCGAGCGCAACGCCGCCACCGACCTACTGATCGACCTGGACCGCAAGCCCATGCCAGTGCCCCCGAAACTCGTTGTGCCGCAGCAGGTGTGGAATGGATTCGCCATCCCGCTGGCGGCGCTGCCGCGGCTGACCACGGTCGGGGTGCTGCCTCCGCGATTGCGCGAGCGGATCGGCCCGGAGTGGAATTCCGCGCGAGGGCGACCGAGCGAACGCCGGAACGCGCTGACCGCCGCTGCCCCGTCGACGAAGCCGGGAAGGACACGATATGACCGGGAGCCTGCCCTCGCGCCGAGAGCCGGTACGTGCACGGACGCGCCGCACCGCGCGGCAGGAGACCGACGCCGCGGACACCTTGTTCCTGACCGACGAGATGTCGGCCTGGCTCTCACCTGCCTACGGCGCGGCGAACGTCGTCATGCAACTTGCCCGCGCCGGAATCGCCTACGGCGTGATGGAGAGCCGGGTGGACAGCGGCAATCTGCACAAACATCCGATCAAGCGCGGGCGCACCACCATGACGTACATCGCGGTGGCCGTCGCCGGTAACGCCCGCGATCGCCGGATCTATCGCGAGGCGGTGAACGCCGCGCACGCCCAGGTTCGCTCGACATCGCGAAGCCCGGTGTCCTACAACGCTTTCGATCCGGACCTACAGCTCTGGGTGGCCGCGTGCATGTCCGCGGTGTTCCTGGACACGCGCCGATTGCGCGGCGGGCGAACCTATCACGATCCCGAGGCCGTGCACCGGGCCGCATCGGTATTCGCCACCACATTGCAGGTGCCGCCGCAGATGTGGCCCGCCGACCGGGAGGCGTTCGACCGGTACTGGAACGAGCAACTCGAGCGGCTCGAATTCGACGACCGGATGCGCGAATTCCTCATCGGCATAGCGCGACTGGACTTCCTGCCGCGGCCGGTCCAGATCCTGCTCGGGGACTGGGATCTGTTCATGACCCTGGGATATCTGCCGCCGCGGCTGCGCGAGAAGCTGGGTTTCGACTGGACCGCCGCCGAACAGGACCGGTTCGACCGCTGGCAGCGCCGCCTGGCCGTGCTCGACCGGCTCACCCCGCGCGCGGTGGTGCGGCTGGGCATGCGCGCCGCGATCTGGGATATGCGCCTGCGCTACGTCACCGGAGCAACTGTCGTATGAAGAACGTCGCCGCCGGTGAACTCACCGATTTCCTCACCAACGACCGTGCCATCGCCATGTCCCGGATGTTGGTGACGAGCCATCTGCGGGGCCGGCAGACCGCCGGCCGGCTACCCGCGGATCTCGATATCGCGATCGTCGGGGAGATGATCGCCCGGTTGATGATGTCGCTGATCGAAACCCCGCATCGGTCATACCGCTTCCGGACACCGACAAGGCTCGCGAATTCGCCCGCACCTATCTGGTTCCCCTGTTACAGACCTGGCGCTTGGAGACCGGGCCGCGATCGCGCACCGAATAGCGCGTCCCGGTGTGGATCGGCCGCCGGGACCCAGACCGGTCCGCCGGGATCGTCGGCCGAGAGCTCGGCGGCCAGCTGGTCGGCGTGTGCGCGCAGGGATTCGACGCCCGGGCGCTGTTCGTCGGCGCGGGTGATCAGCGACCAGCACCACAGCGGCGCCGGATCGTGGATCGGCCGCGCGCGCAGGCCTGCCGGCAGGGGAGTCGGATGGCGTTTGGGCGAGGCGAGCACCGGCGCGCCGAGCCGTTTGCAGTGCTGATGGAAGGCGGCTCCGGTGATGCCGCCGTCATCGATGCGCAGCAGGCGGCATCCGACCGACTCGGCGAACTCCGTCGCGAACTGATTCCACGCATCCCAGGACGTGAGATCGGAGTCGACCAGCACGGTGAGCTCCTCGGCGGCGACGGAAGTCGTGCCGGCGCGCGTCGTGACGGCGAAAAGCGGTTCGGCCCAGAGCAATCGGTAGTCGAGGCGCTCGTCGCGGCGCGGGGCCCAGGCGACGGCGGCGTCCAGGCCGCCATCGAGTACCCGCCCGATCTGGACGTGACTGGGCATCACCCACTCGTCGAGCCGCGGATCCGAACCGGGGGAGGAGAGCAACTTGTCGGGCAGCCAGCTGACATAGCCGAGCCGCAGTGGTCCGGCGGCGCCCGCCAGGCGACGCTCGGCGGCCGCGGCCAGCGACAGGATCTCGCGGGCATCGGACAACAGCATCGTTCCCGCCGAGGTGAGTTCGACGTGGCGTCGATCCCGTTCGAACAGCGTCACCCCAAGACTCGCCTCGAGCGCCTTGATCTGCTGTGACAGCGACGGCGCCGCGATGTAGAGCCGTGCGGCGGCCCGGCCGAAGTGCAGTTCTTCGGCGACGGCGACGAAATAGCGCAGCTGCCGCAGTTCCATCGGTTCAGCGTAAACCGCTCTGTTAGGCCCAGCCTATGAGCGTCAGCACACCGGTCGTGGACCCGCGGGCCGATCCGGCACACGATCGCGGATATGAACTCAGCGCTCGCCCCGGCCCGCCCGGGCACTCTCGCGGAACGGCTCGGCCTGGCCGGGATCTGCCTCGGATTCGGCATGATCACGCTGGACGCGACCATCGTGAATGTCGCTCTGGGACCGATCATCTCGGACCTCAACGGCAGTCTGTCGGCCGCGCAGTGGATCGTCAACGGATATACAGTGGCGTTCGCGGCGCTGTTGTTGACCGCCGGGGCGCTGTCGGACCGCATCGGCGCGCGGGCCGGTTATCTGATCGGGCTCGGCATCTTCGGGCTGGGCAGCGCGGTGTGCTGTGCGGCGAACTCGATGGAGATGCTCGTGGTCGCGCGGATCGCGCAGGGCATCGGCGCGGCCTGGCTGATGCCGTGCTCGCTGGCGCTGATCGCGCACATTTTCCCCGACCCACGCGAGCGCGGGCGGGCGCTCTCGGTCTGGGGCGGGGTGTCCGGGATCGGGCTGGCCGGTGGCCCGATCCTCGGCGGCGTCCTCACCGAGGCGCTGGACTGGCGTGCGATCTTCCTGGTGAACGTGCCCGTCGCCGCGGTCACCGCATGGCTGCTGCGCCGCCATGTGGCCGAAACCCGGCGGCATCGCCATCGGCTCGACGGGATCGGCCAGATATTCGCGATCGCCACCCTCGCGTCGCTGACCGGCGGATTCATCCTCGCGGGACAGACCGGATGGCTGTCGGATGTACCGCTGGTCCTGTTCGGCGTGGGCGCGGCGTCCGCGGTCGCGTTCGGCGTCAGTCAATTTCGCGGGCGGCATCCGATGGTGGACCCGATACTGTTCCGCCGCCGCGCCTTTCCGGTGGCGATCACGATCGGCGCGATCTTCAACTTCTGCTTGTACGGCGCGCTGTTCTGTCTCGCGATCGACCTGCACGACAGCCACCACCTCGGCCCGTTCCCGACCGGAATCGCGATGCTGCCGATGACGGTCATCACCGGAGTGACCGCCTTCCTCGCCGCTCGCGTGGTGTCGCGCCTCGGCGAATGGCGCGCGATCACCGCGGGGCTGCTCTGCGCGGCCACCGGCGCACTGCTGGTCGCGATTCTGCCCGCTCACGCACCGGTGTGGGCGCTCGTGCTGTGCACCCTGCCAATCGGCCTGAACTCCCTGGCGATGCCGTCGATGACCGCCGCGGCCCTCGCGGGGGCACCCGCGGACCGGCTCGGCCTGGCTTCGGGAGTGCTGAACACCGCGCGGCAGACGGGCGGGGCGTTCGGCGTCGCGGTTCTCGGCGCGCTGCTGAACGTCGCGGGTGCGTCCTCGCTGGACGTCGCGTTCACCGCGATCCTCGTGGCGTACCTGCTGGGCGTGGCCTTGTCCATCATCGGCTCGCGCGCCGGATGACAGGCGGGCGCAGTGGCGGTTACCGGTCAATCCTAAACATATGTTTGGTACGTCATCGAGATTCTCGATTCGATAGCCGATCGCCTCGCTAGCGTATTCACGCTGCATCTAGCTGAATCATGCAGGGTGAAAGCGGTTTACGGCGACCATCTTCGCTTTCCGGGCTATTGACCGAAGATCCGGCTGCCGATAGTTTGGAACAAAAGTTAGGTTTTATCGATGCGGTCCGGCGACCTGCCGCGGGAGCGCCTCGCCCACATCCGGAACCGGAGGACACCATGAGTTACATCGACAAGTTCCGGTACGACGGCAAGAATGTGCTCGTCGTCGGCGGCGCGACCGGAATGGGCGCTGCGACAGCGCATATCGCGAAAGATCTGGGCGCCCACGTCACCGTGCTGGACAACGCTCCCGTCGGCTACGCCACGGACCGCGTCGTCCCGGCCGATCTGCGGGAGCCCGCTTCGATCGATGCCGCGGTGGATTCGCTGACCGGCCCGATCCACGCCGTCTTCGCGGCGGCGGGCATCGCGGACGGCCCGGATATGATGCGCGCGAACTTCATCGGCCATCGCCACCTGATCGAGCGGTTGCTCGCGGCCGGGCGGTTGCCGCGCGGATCGGCGATCTGCTTCATCTCCTCGGTGGCCGGGATGGGATGGGAGAACAACCTGTCGTTGCTGCGGGAGTTCCTGGACACCCCGGACTACGCGGCCGCGCACGCCTGGGTGCAGGCCCGCGAGGACACCGGCGCGATGCACTACGGTTTCGGCAAGCAGGCGATCAACGCATATGTGGCGACACGGGCATACCCGATGCTGGAGAAGGGAATTCGAATCAACGCCATCTGCCCGGGGCCGACCGACACCCCGCTCGCCCGCGCCAACGCCGACAGCTGGCTCGCCTTCGCGCAGGACTACCGGGACGCCACCGGCGCGCCACTGCACGTCCCCGAGCAGATGGGCAGCGCCATGGTCTTCCTCAACAGCGACGCCGCGAGCGCGGTCAGCGGAATCACCCTCATCGTCGACAGCGGACACGCCATGTCCTCGCTCACCGGCGCATACGCCCCGGGTAAACCCCTGATGGATCTCATCACCGGCCGGATCTCGCTCGGTTAGGCGAGCAGGCCATGCCCGAAACCCTCGAAGCAGACCCGTATTACGATCCGTACGATTTCGCCATCGACGACGATCCCTATCCGGTGTGGCAGCGGCTGCGCGCGGCCCGATCGGCGCCGCGAGCTCGCCGCGGACCATTCGCTGATCCCCGATGCCGTCGAGGAGGTGCTGCGCTTCGAGCCGCCCTCGCCGGTGCAGGCCCGCTATGTCGCGGCCACGACCGAGTACTACGGGCGGACGGTCCCAGAGGGGGCGGTGCTGCTGCTGCTCAACGCCTCGGCCAACCGCGACGAACGTCGGTACGCCGTGCCCGACCGCTTCGACATCCGCAGGCGGGCAAGTTATTCGAGTTTCGGGTTCGGACTGCACTTCTGCCTCGGCGTGGCGTTGGCGCGGATGCAGGCGCGCGTCGCGCTGGAGGAGGTGCTGCTCCGCTGGCCGGACTGGGAGGTCGATCACGCCGGTGCGGTCCGGGCGCGCACCGCCAGCGTCCGAGGCTGGGCGAAACTGCCGGTCGAGGTATAGCTTCGAGGGAGTCCCGATTCGGTCGGGACTCCCTCGTATTCGACTGCGCGGCAGTCGTTTACGAGGATCGGTACTATTTCGGCTGATTCGGGATGCCCGGGAACAGCTGTGCCGTGGGCCCGGCGGTCACCTGCCCCTGCGTCTTCGTCACCAGGTGCGGTGCGAAGACGGCCCCGTAGAGCGCGGTGCCCAAGACGACGATCCCGAGCACCGACAGCGCCGACGACCACACGCGATTCACCGAAATCCGTTCGGCCAGCAGGTCGATGACGGTGCGTCCCTCGGCATCGGTACGTCCCAGGATGTAGGTGAAGACCATCATCTGCACGCCCATCGCGAGGGCGTCGTACAGCGGGTACTGGTGTTTGCTTCCCTCCCACAGCGCCAATCCGTGAATCACGCGGCCGTAGTAGAAGACTCCGAGCCGCGCCCCGAGAATCGCGTTGAACCCGAATGCCCAGACGAAACCGGCCACGAGCCCGACCACGAGCAGAGTCTGCGGTCGGCGCCAGCCGAACTTCGAGATCAGCCGGCGTCCGAGCCCCACGCCGAGCACGGCGGGCAGGACGAAATAGGCGATATAACCCGGTGGCACCGCCGCGGGCAGTCCGCCCCAGGTCATATTCAGCGGCCACCAGGACGGCATGCGCGGGATCGCGGGCGCGAACTGCGCGTAGACCGCCCAATCGTACGGGGCCTCGATCCAGGAGAACGAGATCGCCGAAATGCACAGCAGCAGTAGCGGATGCAGTCGCCGACCACGATACGAGAGGTAGCCGCCGGCGGCGAGAAATGCCAGGCCCCCGACGTAGGCGAAACCGATGGCGGCCCGCAGCAGGGGTGTCGACTCGATCATCGCTCACGCTCCCGGCGCCGACGGCGGGCTTCCGGGTCGAATCGGCACACCACGCCGAAGATGACGACCACGAGCCCGAACAGTGTGCCCAGCATGATGCCTGCGCCCATGCCCGCACCCCCTTCGAAAGATGCGCTCCGCAGCGCTTTGGATAGCGAGCACTATCCTAAATGAGGACAGCGGGCACTGTCCTATGATTGCGGGAACCGTCCAGCGCCGCGCCGAGGAGCGAACGTCCATGCCCCACAACCCCTCCGGCCGCGGCGGCCCGGCCGATCCGCCGCCCCGCCGACCGCGGGGCGAGCCGCGCCGGCTGCTGCTCGACGCGGCACGCACCCTGTTCGCCCGGCAGGACTACCGCAGCACCACCACTCGTGAGATCGCCGCGGCGGCGGGGGTGAGCGAGCACCTGCTGTTCCGCCATTTCGGTTCGAAGGCGGCACTTTTCCGCGAGGCCGTGGTACTTCCCTTCACCGGCTTCGTCGACGAGTTCGGCCGCACCTGGCAAGCGGTCGTCCCCGAGCAGACCGATGAGCGGGAGCTGGCCCGGCAGTTCGCCGGCCGGCTGTACGACCTGTTCGTCGAGAACCGGGGACTCGTCGTCACCCTGCTGGCATCGGAGAACCTGGGCCCGCGGGAGATCGAGGACACCGGGATCGCCGATATCAGGCAGGCTCTGGATGCGCTCGGCCGGATCAGCGCCGAGGGGATGCGCCTGCGGGGCGTGCGATCCGAACACCCGGCCCTGGCGGCCCATTCGACGGTCGCGATGATCGCCGGGATGGCCGCACTGCGCTCGACCTACTTCGGCTCCGAGCAGCCGCCCCGAGCCGCGATCGTCGAGGAACTCACCCAGGCCATCCTGCACGGCTTCCTGCACCGACACGGCTGACCGGAAGGCCGGGTGCTACGGCCGCTCGCGGTGTCCGAGACCGATCGCCTGGATCGGAAACGGGCCGGTCGGTCAGAGGGCCGCCGGCCGGAGTCGGCGGCGGGCGTCGGCGCAGAGGTGCGGCGGCAGCGGTCCGCGCGCGGTGATCACGACATTGGCGGCGAGGTGCTCGATCTTGCCGGTTCCGGCGACCGTACGGCTCAGATCGGGATGGCTGATGGTGAAGCGCAGGCGAACTCGTGCCGGCTCATCCCGTCGAGCGGCGCGTCGAAATCCGCTGCCTCCCAACGGTCTCGGGCCGACGGACCGGATGCGCTCAACGGTTCCACGGCGAACTCTCGCCGTCCGATGCCGTGCCGCGTACGGTGCCGCCGCGGATGACGGCACCAGCGTCGGCCCGCGCCGCGCGGGTGATCAGCTTTGGCGGGCGAGACTGACGGCCACCTGGACGCGCGATTGCAGACTGAGCTTGTTCAGGATGCTGGACACGTGGGTTTGCACGGTTCGCCTGGAAAGGAACATCCGCGTGGCTATTTCGGAGTTGGATCCGCCCTGGGCGACCAGTTCGGCAACCTTCTGCTCCGTGGGTGTGAGTGCTTGCCAGCCGGTCTTCGGCCGTTTGCGGGGGCCTCGCGAGCCGCGGCGGACGCCGTGTTCGCGCAGTCGTGACTCGGCTCGGGAAATATCCCATTGGGCGTCCATGCCCGAGTAGGAACGCACCGCCGCGTCCAAAGCCGTCCGAGCCGCCGCGGTACGGCCCTGGCGCGCGAGAACGACGGCGAGTTCCTCGCGGGCCTGACCTTCGTAGAGCGGGCGCCCGGCGCCGTGGAATGCCTGGGCCGACTGCTCGAGCAGTTCGGGTTCATCGAGCGACAATCCGCGGCACAGCAACACTGTCCCCCGCCTGCTGAGAGTCGAATAGCGGGCGTCGAGCGTCTCGGCCGCAGTCGTTGTCTCGTCGAGAACCTGGCGGTCGCCGACGGCGACCGCCAAGCGCGCGACATCGGGATAGGCGTAGTACACGGTCGATCCGGCCAGTCCCGACGCCAGCGTCCGGCATGCCTCGGCGAGTACGGCCAGCGCCTCGGCCGGTCGTCCGCGAGATTCCAGCAACAGCGCATCGACCCAGGAATCGAAGTGCAGATATGTCTGGCTGCCGACCCGGTCGTCCGGCCCCGCCCAGTCGAGTTCGGCATCGGAAGTGCTCCGGTGCACCGCGATCAGCGCGGTCATGCTGTTGGTCACCACACCGTGGCCGAAGATATCCGGTAACCCTTGGCGCGCAAGGATTTCCGCCAGCGCATCGTCCCATCGGCCGCTCAGGAAATACAGCCGGGCCCGTGACACCAGATGCAGTCCGCGGTTCTGCAGACCATCGACCACGGCGTGGCCGAGAATGTCCTCGGCTTCGTCGGGCCGGTCGAGTTCGATCAGGGAATGCGCCCGGAGTACGTAGGGGTCGAGCTGATCCAGTCGATTCCCTGAACCCAGGCATGTTTCGTACGCGGCCGCGACCCGCTCGCCGAGGGCGAGGGCCTGGTCCAGGTAGCCCTGGGTGTATCGCAGTCCGCCCAGGGTGGTGCAGCCCATGCCGACGGTCAGCGCGTCGTCGATCTCGTCACCGATCGATATGGCTTGCGTCGCGGCTCGTTCGGCGGCATCGAATTTTTCGTCGAAGAAATGGAACAGGCTCAGGAACGCGTTGTAGAGGCCCTCTTCCCACCGGGTCAGACCCGGCTGGGCCAGTACGAAGTCGGCTGCGGTGGCCGCGTCGTCGAGCCGGCCCTGGGCGTAGTAGGCGCGCACGAGCAGCCACCGCAGCGCTTTGTCGTTCGCTGAGCCCGGTGCCGCCTGGGTCCGGCTCCGGAGTATGTCCTTGGCCGTGGTCTCCGCTTCGGCCGCGCGCCCGCTCCACAACAGCGCCCGGACGTGCTGCACCCGAAAGGTTTCCCGGGCCACCAGGTCCGATCCGGAACTGGTGGCGGCACCGGCGAGCAGATTGATGGCCAGCTCGGGCGCGCGAACGGTGAGCGTTTCGGCGGTTTCGGCCAGCCATCGCAAACTGTGGTCGTCCAGGGGAGCCTCGCCGGCCAGCAGATAGTTCGCGACGCGTTCGGCCGCGGCGCCCGCGGTGATCAGGACGCGGGCCGCGCGAAGCTGCAGAGATCTGCGGGTCGATGCGGGCAACTGATCGGCGAACACCTGACGGAGCAGATCATGCCGGAAGACCAGCTCGTCGCCGGATTTGACCAGCAGGCCCGCCTCGGTGGCGATGCTGATGGCGTCCCAGATCTCCATCACCGGCAATTCCAGGACCGCCGAGAGCTCCATCGCCTCGACACTGGTTCCCAGCGCCGCGGCCATCGTCAATACCTGCTGCGCCGTGCGGGGCAGGAAATCCAGTCTGCGCTCGACGGTTTCGGTGAGCGACTCGGGCAGCGCGAACCGCTCCGGCCGCCCCGCGGGGGACGTCACCAGCTCGGTGGTCCCCGCGCCGGCGGCGGTGAGCGCGTCGGCCTGCTGCAGGCCCGCTACCAGCTCGACGACATAGAACGGGTTACCGCCCGCGCCCGCGACGGCAGCGGTCAATGCCGGGCCGGGCACCGCGCCGAGCACGTCTTCGATCAGCGTCGCGACCTCGGCTGCGGTCAGTGGTTCCAGCTGCAGCTCGGTCGCGTCCCAGGCGTGGAACTGCTTGAGCAACGCCGCCAGGCTGTCCCCGCGCGGCAATGGCCGGATCGCCAGGACGATCAGCAACGGGAGTTCGGTGACGACCTCGCCGAGCCTTTCCAGTACCGCCAGACTGTCCGAGTCGGCCCAGTTGGCGTCGTCCAGTATCAGCATCACCGGACTCGCTGTGCACCACTGATCCACCAGAGCCATCAGCGCTTCGACGACGGCGAAGTGCCGGCTGAACGCGCCGTCACCGGGCAGGTCGACGCCGCGAAGCAACGAATGTAGCTGTGCCGCCGAGGGATCGAGCGTGCCGTGGCCGAAACCGAGGCACCAGCCGAGCGCGGCATAGGGCACCTCCCGCTCGATCTCCGTGGCCGTGCCCCGGAGCAACCGTGCCCCGTATGTGGAGGCCGAGCGGCTCACCGCGTTCAGCAACGAGGTCTTGCCGATTCCGGGCTCGCCGCTGATGACCACGATTCCGCCACGCCCCGCCGCGGCTTGTTCGGCAATTGCGGAGATCCTGGCGAATTCGGCCTGCCGTCCCACCAATCGGTTGCTTCCGGTTCGATCTCCTAGCACGCTAGCGATACTGCCATGTCGCCCGATCGAAACTTCCGGCAATACGGAAACAGCCGAATTCGACGCGCGCCCGGGCGGTCCGATCGAACCGGTACCGGCCGTCCCGCCGCGCCCGCGCGGTCGTTATCGGCGACGGCTGTCCGATACCTCGGTCATCGGCGGCGCGATTGCGATCGGGTCGCGAGTGCGGATCCTGCCCCGGAACAGCTCCGGCTGCGGCGGAACAACTTTCGCCGAGCCGGTCCCGGCAGCCGCGGCCGGAAGCGCCGGAACACGGGTTGCAATCCGAACTCGGACCAGCGCAATTCCGGTCACGCGGTGAAATCCGCGTGATAAAATTCGAGACGCAGATACGTGACCCAGGGGGCGTAGCGTCGGCGAATCAGATCCGCTGCCTGCGGATCTCGTGGCGTCACTACGGCGGACGCGGCCGAGGCGCCGATATGGAACCGAAACACGTTCGCTACCAATCTATTCAGGCGAATTCGGCACGGGCGGATTGTCGGACCACCCGAGTAACTTGGCGGTTATCATGCGCACCTGTGCGGACTACCTCCGACCGGTCCCGAGTTT